>JAGQRB010000805.1 GCA_020425925.1 Planctomycetota bacterium | reverse complement strand
CGGCCCCGGCCTCCGGACCGAGCTCGAGCACGCGGTCGGCGGCCAGGATCAGGTCGAGATGGTGCTCGATCACGATGACCGAGTCGCCGCGTTCGAGCAGGCGATCGAGCACCGCCGCGAGCTTGCGCACATCGTCGAGGTGCAGCCCGGTCGTCGGCTCGTCGAGCACGTAGATCATGTGCGCGCGCGGCCGCGTCGCGAGCTCGGTGACCAGCTTGATGCGCTGGGCCTCGCCGCCCGAGAACGTGTTCGCCGGCTGCCCGAGCCGCAGGTAGCCGAGACCGACGTCGTGCAGCAGCTGCAGCGGCCCGGCGATCTTCTTGTGGTTGCCGAAGAACGCCAGCGCGTCGTCGACTTCCATCGCCAGCACGTCGGCGATCGACTTGCCGCGGTAGTCGACGCTCAGCGTCTCGGCGTTGTAGCGCTTGCCGCCGCAGAGCTCGCAGACCACCCAGACGTCGGCGAGGAAGTGCATCTCGACCTGGATCTGGCCCTTGCCCTCGCAGTGGCCGCAGCGGCCGGCCGCGACGTGGAACGAGAACCGACCGGGCGAGAACCCCTTCTGTCGCGCCAGCGGCGTCTTCGAGAACAGCTCCCGGATCGCGGTGAAGACACCGGTGTAGGTCGCCGGGTTGCTCGCCGGCGAGCTGCCGATCGCGCCCTGGTCGACGACCACGAGCTGGTAGCGCGGGCGCGACTCGCCGTCGAGCTCGACGATCTGGGCCTGCTCGCGCAACTGCGGCACCAGCGCGTCCATCACCAGCGACGACTTGCCCGAGCCCGAGACCCCGGTGACCGCGGTGAAACAACCGAGCGGCACGTCGACGTCGACGCCGTCGAGGTTGTGCACGCGGACATCCTCGAGTCGGGCGCGGCCGCGCGGCGTACGCCGCTCGCCCGGCGCCGGCAGCGTGATGTCGCCACGCAGCCAGCGGCCGGTCAGGCCCTGGCTCTTGGCGATCTGCGCCGGCGTGCCGGCCGCGACGATCCGGCCGCCGCGATGGCCGGCACCGGGTCCGAGGTCGAGCACGTGGTCGGCGGCGCGCACCATCGTCTCGTCGTGCTCGACCGCGACGACGGTGTTGCCGAGATCGCGCAGCTCGAGCAACGTCTGCAGCAACCGCTCGGTGTCGCGCGGGTGCAGCCCGACGGTCGGCTCGTCGAGCACGTAGAGCACGCCGACGAGCTTGTTGCCGAGCTGGGTCGCGAGCCGGATGCGCTGGGCCTCGCCGCCCGACAGCGTCGCGGCCGAACGATCGAGCGTCAGGTAGCCGAGCCCGGTGGCGCGCAGGAACGACAACCGGTGGTCGAGCTCCTTCAGCACGTCGGCCGCGATCCGGCGCTCGGTGGCGTCGAGCCGCAACCCGCCGAGGCGCGCGTGGGCGTCGTCGACCGTCGCCGCCAGCAGCTCGGGCAGCCGCACGCCGCCGACCCGGACATGGCGCGGCCCGGGTCGCAGCCGCTCGCCGGCGCAGTCCGGGCAGGCGCGCGAGCGCATCACCTCGCGGTAGCGCTCGTCGCCCGAGTTCTCGCCGCCCTCCTTGCCGTGGAACCACTCCTCGACCTGGCGCGCCAGCCCCTTCCACGCCACCGACATGCGCCACTCGCGCTTCTTGCCGGCCTCGCGCTTCCTGAACACGACCTCGTAGCGTTCGCCGCCGGTGCCGCGCAGCAGCACCTCGCGCGCCTTCGCCGGCAGCTTCTTCCACGGCTGGTCGAGGTCGAAGCCGAGCTGCTCGGCGACGCGCGCCGCGACCTCGGCATACCAACCCTCGGGATTGGTGAGGAACGTGAACGCCGCGCCGCGATGGCGGATGGCGCCGCCGAACACCGGCTTGTCCGGGTGGTTGACGAGCAGTTCCTCGACGCACACCACGACCTCGCCGAGACCGAGGCAGGTCGGGCAGGCACCGCTGTGGTGGTTGAACGAGAACCAGCGCGGGTGCGGGTCGGCGGGCCGCTCGAAGCCGCAGTCCTCGCAGGCCGCGGCGGTGCGGAACCAGTGGCGTTCGCCCGTCGTCCCATCGCGCCCACCGGCGGCCAGCTGCACGACCGCCGCGGCGGCGCCGCCGTGGGTCGCGGCGGCCGCCTGCGCCTGCTCGATCGAGTCGCTGAGCCGCTCGGGCTCGTCGATCGTGACGCGGTCGATCACCAGCATGAGCTCCTGCGGCAGCGTCGCCGGCGCGCCGGCGTCGAGCCGCTGCTCGCTGCCGTCGACGAAGGCGCGGACGTAGCCGTGCTTCTGCCACTCGGCCCACAGCGCCGCGATCCACGGCCGTGCCCGCTTGCGGTCGCCGGCGAGATCCGCCGGCAGCTCGATCGGCGCCAGCACATGGGCGCGGGCGCCGGCGTGCTCGCTGCAGAGCTTGCGACTCGCCTTGGTCGGCGACCACGCGATCAGCTCGTGGCCGTGGTCGGGACAGTGATGCCGCCCGGCGCGCGCGAACAACAGCCGCAGGTAGTCGTGGATCTCGGTCGTCGTCGCGACCGTCGAGCGCGGGCTGCGCGCGGTCCGCTTCTGGTCGATCGCGATCGCCGGACCGAGGCCGTCGATGGTTTCGACCGGCGCGCGGTCGAGGCGGCCGAGGAAGCGTCGCGCGTAGGTCGACATGCTCTCGAGGAAGCGCCGCTGGCCCTCCTGGAAGATCGTGTCGAATGCGAGGCTCGACTTCCCCGAGCCCGACGGCCCGGTGACGACCGTGAAACGGCCGAGCGGCACGTCGCAGTCGACGCGCTCGAGGTTGTGGGTGCGCGCCCCGCGCACCGCGATCGCGGTCGGTTTCGGCGCCGCCAGCGCCCCGGGCCCGCGGCCGTTGCGGCGACCGGCCGCGGCGGGTTTCGGCGCCTTCTTCGGTCGTTTCCGGCCGATGCCGATCGCGCGCAGGGCCGCGCCGGTGTGTGAGGTCGGATGCGCCGCCAGCGTCTCGGGCGTGCCTTCGGCGACGATCGTGCCGCCGCCGGCGCCGCCTTCCGGCCCGAGATCGATCAGCCAGTCGGCGGCGCGCACGACGTCGAGATTGTGCTCGATCACCAGCACCGTGTTGCCGGCATCGACCAGCCGCTGCAGCGCGTGCAGCAGCTTGCTGACGTCGTGGAAGTGCAGACCGGTCGTCGGCTCGTCGAGCACGTAGAACGTGCGCCCGGTCGCCGGCCGCTGCAGCTCGGTCGCGAGCTTGACGCGCTGGGCCTCGCCGCCCGACAGCGTCGTCGACGGCTGTCCGAGCCGGACGTAGCCGAGCCCGACGTCCTGCATCGCGGTCAGGCCGCGCGCGATCTTCGGCTGCTCGGCGAAGAACTCGGCGGCCTCGTCGATCGACATCTCGAGCACGTCGTGCACGTTCTTGTCCTTCCAGCGGATCGCGAGCGTGTCGGCGTTGAATCGTGCGCCGCCACACTCCTCGCAGACCACCTCGACCGGCGCCAGGAAGTTCATCTCGAGCGTCGTGACGCCGGCACCGCCGCAGGCCTCGCAGCGCCCACCGGTGACGTTGAACGAGAAGCGTCCCTTCTCGTACTGCCGCAGCTTGCTCTCCGGCAGCATCGCGAACAGGTCGCGGACGTGGGTCCAGACGCCGGTGTAGGTCGCCGGGTTGCTGCGCGGCGTGCGGCCGATCGGCGCCTGGTCGATCTCGACCACCTTGTCGAGCTGATCGATGCCGGTGATGTCGTCGCAGTGCGACGGACCGGCGTCGGCCCCCATCAGATCGCGCTTGAGCTTCGGCACCAGCACGTGGTGCACCAGCGTCGACTTGCCCGAGCCCGAGACGCCGGTCACGGCGGTGAAGCGACCGAGCGGCAGCCGCACGTCGACGCCCTCGAGGTTGTGGTGTCTGGCGCCCAGGATCGCGAGCTCGCCGAGCGCCGCGGTCCGGCGCGACGCCGGCATCGGCACGCTGAGCTCGCCGCGCAGGTAGCTGCCGGTCAGCGACCGCGGCTCGCGTTCGACCTCGGCCGGCGAGCCGGCGACTACGACCTCGCCGCCGTGCACTCCCGCCTCCGGGCCGACATCGACGAGGAAGTCGCTGCGTCGCATGGTGTCTTCGTCGTGCTCGACGACGACCACCGTGTTGCCGCGGTCGCGCAACGCCTCGAGGGTGCGCAGCAGTCGTTCCTGGTCGCGCGCGTGCAGTCCGATGCTCGGCTCGTCGAGCACGTAGAGGATGCCGCGCAGGCCGGCGCCGACCTGGGCCGCGAGCCGGATGCGCTGGGCCTCGCCGCCCGACAGCGTCGGCGCGCGCCGCGCCAGCGTCAGGTAGCCGAGGCCGACGTCGCGCAGGAACAGCAGCCGCCGTTCGATCTCGTTCAGGATCGGGCGGCCGATCACCTCGGAGTTGCCGCGCAGGTCGAGCGCTGCTGCCCAGTCCGATGCCTCGTCGATCGACAGCGCCAGCACCTCGGGCAGCGCGCGGCCGGCGAACTTGACGGCGCGCGCTGCCGGCTGCAGCCGCGTGCCCTCGCACGCCTCGCACGGCACCGCGGCGCGGAAGCGATCGAGGTTCTTGGCGCGCGAGGGCCGGTAGGCCCGCTCGAAATGCCGCAGCAGCCCCGGGAACGCGATGCGGTCGCTGCCCGAGGTCGAGGTCCGCGCCGAGCTGCGCTTCCACTTGAACTCGAACGTCTTGCCGCCCGAGCCCTGCAGCACGACCTTCTGCGCCCGCTTGCCGAGCTTCTGCCACGGCGTGTCGAGATCGAAGCCGAACGCCGCGCCGACCGCCTCCAGGTGGTCGAGCGTCAGGGTGCCGTAGACCAGCTTGCCGTCGTCGTTGAACGCGTAGAGCGCACCCTCGCGCAGCGTCTTCCTCGGGTCGCGCACCAGCAGTTCGGCGGCGAACCCGAAGGTCTCGCCGAGGCCGTCGCACTCCGGACAGGCGCCGATCGGACTGTTGAAGGAGAACAGCCGCGGCTCCATCTCGGGCAGGGCGCCGTGGCCGTTCGGGCAGCTGCGCAGCGTCGAGAACTGGCGGTAGCCGGTGGCACCACCACCGTCGCCCTCGGCGCCGCCCTCGTGCGTCAGCCCGACCAATCCCTCGCCGAGCGCCACCGCCTGCTCGACCGCTTCGGCGAGGCGCGAGCGGACGTCGTCCTGCACCGTCAACCGGTCGATGACGAGCTCGATCGTGTGGTAGACGTAGCGTTCGAGCCGGATGTCCTCGTCGAGCCTCTGCACCACGCCGTCGATGCGCGCGCGCACGAAGCCGCGCCGAGCCCACTCGGCCAGTTCCTTGCGGTACTCGCCCTTGCGCTCGCGCACCACCGGCGCCAGCACCATCACGCGCTGACCGGCGTGCTGGGCCAGGATCGCGTCGGTGACCTGCTCGGCTGACCAGGCCTCGATCGCGGCGCCGCACTCGGGACAACTCGGCTCGCCGAGCCGCGACCACAGCAGCCGCAGGAAGTCCGCAGTTTCGGTCAGCGTGCCGACCGTCGAACGCGGCGAGTGGCTGGTCGACTTCTGATCGATCGAGACCGTCGGCGACAGGCCCTCGACCAGGTCGACCTTCGGCTTTTCCATCCGGCCGAGGAACTGGCGCGCATACGAACTCAGGCTCTCGAGGAACCGGCGCTGCCCCTCTTGGTAGATCGTGTGGTAGGCCAGGCTCGACTTGCCGGAGCCCGACACGCCGGTGAACGTGGTCAGGGTGTCGCGCGGGAACGCGACGTCGACCCCCTTCAGGTTGTGTTCGCGGGCACCCCGAACCACAACGGAATCGACCCCTGCGGAATCCGCAGGGAACCCGGCGCGTGCGGAGGTCTTCGGGGTCTTGCGCGACTTCTTTGCCACGTGGCGAACCCCGCAGCATAGCGCCGGGTGGACGGTTGGCCAGACGGCCGCCGCGGAACCGTGGCGCCGCCGATCGCCCTGTGGTCAGGTGGCCGGGATGACACCGCCCGTTCCGGACGACGACATCGACGACCACGCCGACGACGACGGCGAGCTGCCGCAGCTCGCGCTTCACCTGCGCCCGGGCCCCGGGGCCGGGGAGGCCGCGCTGGACCGGTTCGGCGACGAGCTCGACGCGGCGCTCGCCGAGTCCGGGACCGGCGAGTTCGAGGGCGTGGAGCTCGGCCCGGGCGAATGCGTGCTGTTCTTCGCGACGACGGACGCCGAGCGCACGATCGCGACGCTGCGGCCACTGATCGGGCGCTCGCCGTTCGCCACCGGCGCCGAGTTCGAGCTCGAGGTCGAGGATCCCGACGGCGTGCGGCGCCGCGAGCGGCGGGGACTCTGAGCGCTCGTGCCCCCCGCCGGCCGCCCGTTCCGGCGGCGACGGTGCACTCGCGCAACGGCGCGCTCTACGGCGCCAGCGTGCCGTAGAACGGCTGCGTCCAGTTGCCGGTGCCGATGTTGCTGAGCTGCACCGAGAGCACCTGCAGGCCGAGCGGGTAGCCGACGAAGCTCGGATCGTTGGGGATGTCGACCGCCAGCGGCGTGCCGTTGAAGCCCCACTTGACGTTGAAGAACGGGAAGCCCGGCTGCTGGATGTTGGCGTTGCCGTACGGCGGCAGGAACACGCCGACACCGAGGAACGGCCCGCCGAAGAACAGGATGCCCGCACCCGGCGGGTTGCCCTGGAACGGCTTGCCCT
>JAGQRB010000804.1 GCA_020425925.1 Planctomycetota bacterium | reverse complement strand
TGCCGCCGCTGCCGAAACCCGCCGCGGCTTCGGTGCCGGCGTCCGCCCCCGCGCCACGGCCGCCGCGCGCCGACCTCGAGCAGTTCGTCGGTCTCAAGGTGATCGGCCGCATCGGCATCGCCGCGGTCGTGCTCGCCGCGATCTGGTTCGGCAAGCTCGGCTGGGACGAGATCGGCCCGATCGGCCGCATCGCGTGCATCTACGGACTCGCGGCGATCGCGCTCGCGACCGGCTTCGCGCTGCGACCGCACGTGCGCCCGAGCTACACGGCACTGCTGTTCGGCGGCGCGGTCACGTTGAGCTACGCCGCGACGATCACGGCCCGGCTCGGCTATGGCCTGCTCGATGCGACGCCGGCACTCGCTCTGCTCGTCGCCAGCACCGCGCTCGGCCAGTGGCTCGGCTGGCTGCTGCGGCTCGAGACGCTCGCGACGGTCGCGCTCGGCGGCGGCTACGCAGCGCCGGTACTGGTCGGAGATCCGGCCGCGACGCCGACGTTCCTGCTCGGCTACCTGCTCGTGCTGCACACCTGGGCGGCGTGGGCGCAGTACCGGTTCGCCTGGCACTGGGCGCGCGGCCTCGCCGTGGTCGGCACCGTGTCGATCCTCTCGGCGTGGTTCGGGACGCGGCCGCTGCCGTCCGACACCTCGCTCGTGTTGCACGTCGAGGTGGCGTTGCTCGGACTCACCGCGCCGGAACTGATCGCGGCGTTCCGTGGCCCGGTGCCGCGACTGCGCTGGGTCCTCGCGCTGATCGGACTCTGGGTGGCGCAGCTCCAGCTCGTCGGCGTCTCGCTGCCGTCGCAGCAGGTCGGCAGCTTCGGTCTGGTCGCGGGTTCGGGCTGGCTGCTGACGGCGGTGGCGCTCGCGCGGCGTCCCGGCGCACGGCCACGGGCCGCCCATCTCGCCCGCATCGGCGGCGTGCTCGCGGCCTTCGGCGCGGTCACGGTGTGGAACCCGATGGCCGAACTCGTGCGTGACCCCGTCAACGAGTTCGGGTTGCGACTCGAGAACCTCACGACCCTCCGGCTGCCGTCGCTCGTGGTCACCGCGGCGGCCCTGTTCGCGCTGCGGCGGCTCGTCACCGCGGCCGACCTCGCGATGGCGATCGCCGCGGTGCTGGCGGTGCTCGTCGTGTTCGCCGATCCGGATCGCACCGCGGCGCGCCCATTCGCGCCGCTCGCGCTCGCGATCCCGACGGCACTCGTCTGGCTCGGAGGATCGCGCACCGGCGCCTGCGCCGGCCTCGCGATCGGTGCGCTCGGCACGTTCGTGCTGCCGAGTTCGCGGCTCGGATTCGATCCCGACCGCGAGCTGTGGACCGCGGTGGCATTCGTGGTGACGGGTGCGTGGCTCGCGGGCGGTGCGATCGCGAGCCGGGTCCGGCAACACCGCGCGCTGCACGCAACCAGCGCGATCCTGCTGACGCTCGCGTGCTGCGCCTGGATCTTCGTCGCGATCCAGTCCGGCTTCGTCGACGAGGACCATCGCCTGCTCGCGAACTGGCGTTTCGGCGCGGCGCTGCCGCTGCTCGCCGCCGCAGCGATCGCCCATCGCTGGCGTCCCGCGGGCGTCGAACCCGCCGCGATCGCGATCGGGCCGGTGGCCGCGCTCGCGGTCGCCTATCTCGCCGGCCTCGCCGAGGTACGGACCGCCGTCCTGGGGCTCGCGTTCGGCTGGCGCGAGGCGGCGACGAGCCTGTACTCGATGACGTTCGCGGGCATCGTGCTGGCGACCGGTTTCGTGAGACGCAGCCCGCCGGTGCGCTGGTTCGGCCTCGTCGGCCTGCTGGTGGTGGTCCTGAAGGTCGCCCTGATCGACGTCGCCGAGCTCGAGACCTCGATGCGGGTGCTGGTGACGGGCGTGCTCGGTGTCGTCCTGATGGTCGGCGCCTGGGGCTACGCCCGCTTCCGCTAGCGGTCCCTGACCCGTTCCGGTACCGTTTTCCGCCCGATGACGACCGCTACCGATCCTGGCCGCCTGCGCGATGCCGCCGACAAGGCCGTCGCCGGCGGCGAGCTCACCGCCGAAGAGGCCCTGCTGCTCTACCGCGGCCTCGACCAACCCTCGCTCGGCCTGCTCGCCAACGACGTCCGCCTGCGGCTCAACCCGCCGGGCGACGACGGCACGGTGCGCGTCACCTACATCGTCGACCGCAAGCTCAACCCGACGAACGTCTGCGTCACCGACTGTGGCTTCTGCGCATTCTACCGCGCGCCGGGTGACCCCGAGGCCTACGTGCTGCCGCGCGAGGTGATCTACCAGAAGGTCGACGAGCTGGTCGCGAAGGGCGGCATCCAGCTGCTGCTGCAGGGCGGCCATCACCCGAAGCTCAGGACCGAGTGGTTCGCGGAGCTGTTCACCGACCTCAAGCGCCGCTATCCGCAGGTCTGGATCCACGGCATGAGCCCGCCGGAGATCACCCACCTCGGCAAGCTCGAGAAGCGCCCGGTGCGCGACGTATTGCAGGATCTGAAGGCGGCCGGACTCGATTCGATCCCGGGCGGCGGCGCCGAGATCCTCGTCGAACGCGTGCGCGAGATCATCGCGCCGAAGAAGGCGACGACCACCGAATGGCTCGAGGTGTTCCGCCAGTGGGCCGCGCTCGGCGGCCGCGGCACCGCGACGATGATGTTCGGCCACGTCGAGACCGACGCCGAGCGCGTCGAGCACATGCAGCGGATCCGCGAGCTGCAGCGCGAGACCGGGGTCTTCACCGCGTTCATCCCGTGGACGTTCCAGCCGGAGAACACCGCGATGGGCACGCGGATGCTGCAGGATCGCGGCGGCCTCAAGGCGACCGTCGCCGAGTACCTGCGCACGCTCAGCCTGGCGCGGCTCTACCTGCAGAACGTGCAGCACGTGCAGTCGAGCTTCGTCACCCAGGGCATGAAGACCTGCCAGATCGGGCTCTCGATGGGCGCCGACGACTTCGGCTCCGCGATGCTCGAGGAGAACGTCGTGAGCTCGGCGGGGTGCACGCATCCGGCGTCGATCCCCGAGATCGAGCGCCACATCAAGGACGCCGGTTTCGTGCCGCAGCGGCGCAACATGCTCTACGAGGCGGTCGAGACGCCGGCGACCGACAAGTTCGGGATGCCGAAGGACCGTCAGAAGCGGATCGTCTCGCAGGTCGAGGCGTAGTCGCTATCTTCCGTCGGTCAGCGCGCAGACCAGGATCCACAGACCGATCCACAGCGGCGCGGTCAGCGCCGCGATCCTCAGCAGCCGACGGATCGGACCGAGATCGCGCACGGCGCCGAGCTTACGCCCATCGACGGTCGAGTTCGCGCGCGCGACCCGCTACCGTCCGCCGGCGATGGCAGGATCCCGTCCGCAGCGTCCCCGATCCGCGGCCACCCAGCTCGGCGCCCTCGAGCGCGTGCTGCACGAGTTCGGCGGTGACGCCGGCGCGCGCAAGTTCGCACTGCTGCGCGGACTCGCGAAGGCCAGACTGAAGGGGCGCGACGCGGTGCTGCGGTTGCACGAGGCGCTGTGCTACCTGCGCGCGCTGCCGGACGACGAACGCGTGCTCGCACAGGTGACCGCGATGCTCGCCGCGTTCGAGCGACGCGCCGACTTCCGTGCCTGCCGCGACGAGCTCGCCGACAGCGGCATCGCCGGCACGATCATCCAGTACCCGTTCTTCGCGGTGACCGCACTCTGGCTGTCGCGACGCTTCCCGGGCGCACTGACGATCGACTGGGACGAGTTCGAGAAGGGCGAATTGCTGCTGTCGCGGCTGGATCTGTTCGCGCTCTGGGGCGAGACCCCGGGGCTCGACGAGAACGCGTTCGAGCCGGACGAATGGGTGCGGCGCCTGGCCGGACCGCGCACGACCGACGCCGACTTCGTGATCCGCCGCTGCGCCGAACTCGGCCGCACCGAGATCGAGCGGGAACGCTTCTACGAGGAGTTCGAGCTGCCGCTCGTGCTGACGCCGCGGGCCAGCATGCCGTCGCGCACCAGCGCGCACGTCGATCGGCCGGTGCGTTGGCAGTCCACGCCGCTGCGGCGGCAGCGCCCCGATCTCGAGGTCGCGCTGCGGCAGCGCGCCGAGGTGATCGACTGCGACGAGGTACTCGGGCGCCGGCTCGTCGAGCTCGCGCGTGAGGCGATGGTGCTGCGGCACCGCGACCTCGACGCGTTCGCCTACGGCGACCCGCGCGACGTGCGGCTGCTGAACTGCGGCGACGGCCTCGAGTTCGCCGTGATCGGCATGGTGCCCGAGCGCCGCCTGATGCTCGAGTCGGTCTACGCGTTCCTCACCCTGCGCAACGGCGTGCCGATCGGCTACGTGCTCGTCAGCGCGCTGTTCGGCAGTTCGGAGATCGCCTACAACGTGTTCGACACCTGGCGCGGCGGCGAGGCCGCGTGGGTCTACGGCTGGGTGCTCGCGGTCACGCAGCAGCTGTTCGGCTCCGACACGTTCACGATCTATCCCTATCAGCTCGGCGGCGGCGGCAACCAGGAAGGGCTCGAGTCGGGATCGTGGTGGTTCTACCAGAAGCTCGGCTTCCGGGCCCGCGACCGCGGCGTGCTGCGCGTCATGCGGAGCGAGCTCGCGAAGATGAAGCGCTCGCCCAAGCACCGGACGCCGATTGCGACGCTCGCGGAGATCGCCGAGCACAACGTCTACTGGTCGGCCGGCGCCGACCGCGACGACATCATCGGCATCTTCCCGCTCGGCGAGATCGGGCTCCGCGTCACCGACTACGTCGCCAGGCGTTTCGGCGCCGACCGCGAGCTCGCCGAGCGCACCTGCGCCGACGAGGCCGCGGAACTCTGCGGCGTGCGTGGCTGGCAGAAGTGGGACGAGGGCGAGCGGCTCGCGTGGCTGCGCTGGAGCCCACTCGTGCTGCTGCTGCCCGGTGTCGCGAAGTGGTCGGACGACGAACGCGCCGAACTCGTCGCGGTCGTGCGCGCCAAGGGCGGCCGCCGCGAGTCGGACTACGTTCGCAGGCTCGACGCCCACGGCAAGCTGCGCGCCGCGCTGCGCCGCCTCGCGCGCTGAGATTCGCCGGGTCGGTCAGCCGCGCTTCTTGCGCACCGCGACGGTGATCTCCTCGGCGAGCTCGACGATGGCCTCGTCGAGCTCGAGCACTACATCGATGCGCTCGCTCCCGACCGGCAGATCGACGTCCTGGAAGAACAGACGGCGGAATCGACCGTCGTCGTCGCGCATCACGAACTCGAGGCGCGCGCTGCCGTGCGCATCCGGACGCACGATCCAGTCCTCACCCGGTTGGCGACGCTCGAGGATGTCCCGGCCGCCGCCCGGCGGCGCGATCGCGGCGAAGACACCGGACGGCAACGCGAGGCCTTCGGGCTCCCGCAGACAGAGTTCCGCGCGCGGCTGCAGCTCGACGTCGATCGGAATACCCGCCGGCACGATCTCGACCGAGCGGCCCTGCGGGCTGCCGGCGAAGAGGCGCATGCCGGCGAGGTAGGGCACGGTCGTGAGTCGGCCGTGTCGGCACTGGATCGGCCCGGCTGCAGCACCGTCGACGACCCGGACGCGCGCCTGGCCGCCCGGCGCGCGCACGGTGACATCGGCGAGCTGCACGAACGCATGCCAGTCGAGATCCACGAGCCGCGGATCGGCGGGCCCCCCGTTCTCGGGCACCTCGACGCCGGGGATCCGGGTCAGCTCCCGCGTCAGGAGCTTCAGAACGAGGTCGTAGCGGCCCGGCGCGACGCGGGCGAAGCGAATGCGACCGCCCTTCGAATCCCCGAGCGCAGCCGCGCGGTCGCGGTCGGTCGGCACGAGCTCGGCACGCAGCAACCCCGCGTCGTCCGGCTGCGCCAGCGTCAGCGCGAAGGATCCGACCCGCGCGACCTCGATCACGAGGTCCAACTGCCCGGGTGCAGCGGACACCACGGTGGTCGAACGCCATTCCAGGCCGCCGACGTGGATCCCGAACATCGTGCAGATCGGCCGATCGCGGCGGAAGACGAACCGGCCTGCGGCGTCGGTGCGCGTCGAGAGTCCGATCAACGGAACACGTTCGACCTCGGGCGAGGAGCCGGACAGCGTGAGGTCGACACCGGCGACCGGTGCACCGGTGTCGTCGACGACGCGACCGCCGAGCAGCGCGCACTGCGGGGCGATTCGCAGCTCGCCGAGATCGAGCACGCCGCGCGCGTCGGCCGACAACGTCGCGATCGCGGCCGGATGCTCCGGTCCGGCGCTGACCGGAACGCGCACCACCTCGAGACGAACGTCGCCACCGCCGAACGGCGCGAGGTCGATCGCACTCGTGAACCGGCCGTCCGCGGCGGTCGTGAGGTCCTGACCCGTGAGCCGATGCGGCGACTGGAAGGTGAGGCGGACGCGGGCCTCGCGCGCCGGCGTGCCGTCGGCATCGAGCAGGCGGCCCGCGACCGCGACCGTGCCGCCGTCGAGCGCGAGCGCGAGCGTCGCCTGCTCCCCGGCTTCGACCGGCCCGACGCCGCGCAGCCGCAGCCAGCCGGTGTTCGAGTCGGCGAGCTGCACGCTCGCGCACAGCGCGGTGCCGACCGCGACGGCGGGATAGAAGTCCCCGCGTTCGTCGCAGCGCACCGGCCACTCGATCTCGGTGTCGTGACCGGCGAACGGACCGGCGTCGGCATCCACCGCGAGCGTCGACTTCGGCCGGAAGCCCGGCATCTCACCCAGCCCGCCGAACGTGACGAGGGCGCTGCCGGTTGGCGGCAGGCGGAGCTGCAGCAGCGGGGACGTGTGCTCGGCGTCGAAGTAGTCGGACGGTAGCGGCACGAAGACGGGCTCGTCGGCAACGATGGCGGCGCGCACCCGGGCGCCGTCCACACCTCGGACCCACTGCAGCGCGGTCACGAGACGGGCGCGACCCGTGCGATCCGTGACGCCCGCGCCGAACGCCGGCCCGGTGCGCACGGGCGAGTTCCGGACCGACAGCGGCAAGCCCTCGACCGGCCGACCGTCGGCGTCGACGACTTCGACGTTGACGATGCCACACCGATCGAGCGTCACGATCGTCGCGTCGCCGGTGCGGAGCGACGTGCCGGTATCGTGCTCGCGCATCGCGAAGCAGGCGCCGTGCTCCGGCATCGCGACGACCACGGTTCCGTTCGCGGCGGTCCGATAGTGCACACCGAACCGGCTCGCGAGCACGGCGACCTCGAGGCGATGCCAGTGCAGCCGCAGGAATGCGCGCGTCGCCTCGTCGATGCGATCGAGGTCCACGACCCACACATCCGCAGCCGCGACCGGCGCCGCCGCGTCGGTTCGGACCGTGACGAGGTGGCCGCCGGCGCCGGCAGCCGCGATCGGCAACGCCGCGAGCGCGGCGAACGGATCGGTCGGCCATGCGGCGAGATCCTGCTGCCCGGTCGCGGCGGCCACGATCAGCAGCGCCGCGAGCACGCCGGCGGCACGGCGTTTGCGTTGTTTCTTGTACCGCGTACCGATCACAACACCGAGAGCTGGACCTCGACGGCGACCCAGTCGACCGGCGTCGAGCCGACGCAGGCGGTGAGCGAGTTGCCGAAGTAGTCCTCGAGGAAGAGGGCGAACCGCTCCGGGTAGGCGGCGGACGAGTTGCCGTCGACATAGGGCACGCTCGCGTTACCGAGCACCCAGCCGGGCAGCGGCATGTTGAGGCCGACGATCGGCCCGGTGTACAGCGGCGGGCCGTAGTCGTAGGTCGAGTCGATGCCACCGTGGACGACCGGCAGCGTCGCGTTCGGCATGCTCGCGCACGGCGCACCGGGCAGATACGTCCACTGCGTGAACGTGAAGCGCGCGGTCCGCCAGCCGGCCGGATACCACGCGTTCATCATCGCGTCGCTCGTCCATTCGAACATGCCGAATTCGAAGCGCTTCGCCGAGGTCGTTCCGAACGGCGCCAGGAAGAAAAACGTGCCCGGCGTCGAGCCCGACGCCCAGAACACCTGCGAGAAGTCGGCGAGCAGGTTGGTCGGGCTCGCGCCGACGTAGAGGCGCGCGAGCTGCGCGGTCGCGGACGGAGTGAACACGGCGGCGGCCAGGGCGGCCGCCAGGACGGCACGGCGAGGGACTCTCATGCCCCCGGTATAGCGCATTTCGACCGCGCCGGACGGTGGGTTTGCGCTGCCGCTGGCGGCGCCGTACCCTCTTCGCCCCGATGAACGACTTCGCCTATGCGCACCTCGACGACGCCCTCGCGACCCGCCTGATCGCGCGCGCCGGACTCGGCGACATCGACGCCCTGGTCCGCGACGGCGAACGGCTCTCGTTCGAGGACGGCGTGCGACTGTACGAGACCCCGCACCTCGCCGCGGTCGGCCTGATCGCGCACCGCGTGCGCCGCGCGCGCCACGGCCGCAAGACCTACTTCAACATCAACCAGCACGTCAACTACACGAACATCTGCGTGTACTCGTGCAAGTTCTGCGCGTTCGCGGCGAAGGAGGGTGAGGATCGCGCCTACCTGATGACGCCGGCCATCGTCGAGCAGAAGGTCCGCGAGCAACTGCACCGGCCGGTCACCGAGGTGCACATGGTTGCCGGCATCCATCCGACGATGCCCTATGAGTACTACCTCGACGTCGTGCGTGCAGCGAAGCGCGCGCGCCCCGACATCCACGTCAAGGCGTTCACGATGGTCGAGATCGAGCACATGCTGAACATCTCGGGCAAGAGCGAGGACGAGGTGTTCGACGATCTGCGCGAAGCCGGGCTCGGCTCGTGCCCGGGCGGCGGCGCCGAGGTCCTCGTCGATCGCGTCCACCGCGCCGTGTTCCGCGAGAAGATGGGGCCGGATCGCTGGCTCGCGGCGGCCCGCAAGGTGCAACGCCACGGCTTCAAGATGAATGCGACGATGCTCTACGGCCACATCGAGAAGGTCGAGGAGCGCGTGCAGCACCTCGTGAAGCTGCGCGAGTTGCAGGACGAGTGCGGCGGCTTCATGGCCTACATCCCGCTGGCGTTCTGGCCCTACCACACCGACCTCGCCAACTACGGCCACGTCACGACCGGTCACCTCGACCAACGTTCGATCGCGGTGGGCCGGCTGATGCTCGACAACTTCCCGCACATCAAGGCCTACTGGATCATGCTCACGCAGGAGTCGGCGCAGACCGCGCTCAGCTTCGGCGCGAACGACATCGACGGCACCGTGACCGAGGAGAAGATCACGCACGATGCCGGTACGACCGAGCCCGAAGCGCTCAACGTCGATCAGATCGGCCACCTGATCCGCGAGGCGGGTTACGAGCCCGTGCAGCGCTCGACGGTCTACGAGGAGATCGTAGCCCCTGCCTGAGCGGCAAACTCGGTGCAGCGACCGGCCGGCGAATGCCGATGCCCCGCAGGAACCCGGGCGTGCCAGCGCCCCATCCTTCAAAGCGGAGAGGACATCGATTCCATGGCACGGAAGTTACTCGTCTCGTCGGCCATTCTCGTTCCGATCGCTGCCTGCGGCGGCGGCGGTTCTTCGGGTGGCACGATCTCGGGCCTCAGCGGCCCGCAGCAGGTCACGATCATCGACTCGAGCGACGGCTCGAACTCCACGGTCAAGCTGCCCGGCCGCGTGCGCGGCGTCGTCGGCAGCGACTACAACACCGACCCGGTGCACATGTGGGTCCGTGACGACTCGATGGAGACGCTCGACACGGTCAACATGATCCTGAACTCGCTGAGCCAGACGCACTACGCCGATCGCACCAACCTCGGCGCGTACCGGTGTCTGGTCGCCAACGAAGAGCGCGGCAGCGGCGGCGGCGAACGCGGCCAGGCGGGTAGCGACTACGAGGAGTGGTACGTCGAGTCGACGCGCGCGAACAACACGGCGCCGCAGATCGTGAAGTTCTGGGTGATGCAGGACGAGACGATGGGCCAGAACGTCGAGTCCATCATCTACGGTCTGCTGACCGTGCGCGCGGAGCCGTCGGACTCGCAGCCGCTGGGCGACTTCACGCTCAACTTCAAGAACCTGCCGACGGCCGAGGCGCCGACCAGCACGAACACGACCTTCCGCGGCTACCTGCGGACCGTCGCCCGCAACGACAGCCAGACCGAGCTCGAGTTCTACATGTGGAACGGCGACGTCGACGGCACCGTGCCGACGGGTGAGTTCCACATGCGCGAGCGCGTGCACGTGATCGGCAACCCGGCGGACGAGACCGGGCGGGCCTACTCCGAGTACAAGTACGTCGCCAACGCGGTGCCGAACATGGGCTCGTTCACCGATGCGGGCGAGTATCAGATGCAGTTCAACGCCGACTACGTCGCGCTGCGCGACGTCGACGACGTGCTCGACGTCAAGGACCGCAACAACTTCGACACCTACGTCTTCCGCTACGGGGTCTACGACGCCATCACCGAGGCGCGCGTCCAGCAGCTCGCGGGCTTCCCGATCGAGGATCAGAACGGCACCTACGGCTGGGCCGGCTTCCACGGCATCTGGTTCCCCGAGGAGGTCACGGTGACCAACGGCATGACGGTGCTGCGTCGCAGCTTCGCCAGCAACACGACGACGCCCTACACGGTGGTCGTGGTGCCCGGCCGCCTGGAGAAGCGGACACGCGCGCAGATCACGCTCGGCGACCTCATCAACGAGGAGTTCGAGATGTTCGATCCGAACCTCGGCAACGAGATCCGCGTGGTCTACACCGGTCAGGACTTCGAGCGCACGGCGACGCGCTCGGGCAGCTCGTGGCTGCCGGAGAACACGCCGGTGAGCATCTCGGGCGGTTTCACGACCGGCCAGTGGATCTACCTCTGGAGCGCTTCGCGCGGCGGCGTCGAGTTCAGCTGGCCGGCCTCGATCCTCAACTCGACTCCGGCGTACGTCTCGTCCCACACGACGATCACCGCCGACTCGACCGAGCTCGCGAACGGTGACCTGACGCTGCACGGCTACTTCCACATGCTGAAGTCGAACATCACCAGCAACGAGGCCAACTTCGCCAACAGCGAGTCGCCCTACCTGCCGGACGCCAGCGGCGTCTCGTCGGGCAACCAGACCTACGTCTTCGACAAGGCGACGATGATGCTCACGCTCGGCGGCAACGACGTGAACTTCGGTACGGGCGTCATGGTGACGCAGGGTCCCGGCGTCAACGGCCTCAACTGCGGCCCGCTGTTCGCGACCGCGCTCACGAACCTCAGCGAGGCCGGCAGCCAGACGACCACCTTCGAGTGGAACATCGGCACCAACGAGTGGAACCAGCTCCGCACCGTCAAGGACGGCGACGGCAACTACGTGACCTTCGATCCGCCGACGCGGTTCACCTACACCCACGACGAGAGCACTTCGCCCTACCACAACCGGTCGTTCTACCTCGAATGGGACGGCTCCCACCTCGGCGGCATCCCGTACACCGAGAGCTCGCAGGACAACCGCTGGTATCCCGGCTTCAACATCCCGACCGGCACGACCCTGACCTCGGGCAACGGCAGCTACCTCGTCAAGCAGCTCGAGGGCGAGCAGGTGATGGTGTCGGTCGGCAGCCCGAGCACGGTGTACGCCGCGCAGGGCTTCGACCTCGACAACCCGATCTCGGCGCCGACGACCGATCCGTTCGTCGATCCGAACATCGGCGCCAAGCCCGCGATCACCGCGGCGCCGCTCTACGTCGGCGGCGTGCTGCAGAGCGACGGCTGATCCACACGCCGCGGCGGCGGATCAGCGCCCGATCTCGCGCAGCAGTCGCTGCGCGTGATAGACCTTCCGGAGAGCCTCGACGATGCTCGCCGGATGGACGCAGACGCTGCGCTCGACGCGCTCGCCATAGAGGAACTCGTTGGCGAGCGACTCGATGTTGCCGTCGAACAGCAGGCCGACGAGCCGACCGTGGGCGTCGATCACGGGGCTGCCGGAGTTGCCACCTGTCGAATCGACGGTGCAGACGAAGTCGACCGGCGCCTGCATGTCGATGCGGTCCTTCGCCAGCAGCCACCCGTCGGGCAGGTCGAACGGGTGATCGCCGGCGAACTCCGCATGGCGCGCGAACAGCCCATGGAACGACGTCCGCCACGGCGCCAACGTGCCGTTGTAGGGATAACCGAGCACCCGGCCGTCGCTGATGCGGAGCGTGAAGGTCGCATCGGGCGACACCTCGTTGCCGTAGACCTCGAACAACAGACCGGCGAGCTCGGCGCCGAGGCGATCCTCTGCGGCCTCGATCGCGGCCGCGGCCGCCCGGTTCGCGGCCATCGCCGGGCGCAGCACGCGCGCGATGACGAGCGCCGGATCGTCGCTCTCGGCGATCGCCGCGCCGCCATCGGCGAGCAGCAGCTCGAGGAACTCGGCGTCGCCGAGCCGACTCGTCGTCACCAATCGGCCGGTCGCGGCCTCCGGCTCGTCGCTGCCGAGCACCGCGCGGAGCACCGGATCGTCGGCCGGTAGCCAGTCGCGCGCACGCTGCCAGTGATCGGCGAAGAACGCCTCCTGCACCGGATCGCGGCGGCAGACGATGTCGCGCGCTTCCTGCGCCGCGCGCTCGTCGCCGGTGGCCGCGAACTCCAGCATCGCGAGTCCGCGCAGCAGCAGCGGCAGGCCGCCGGCACCGTGGAAGCTGCGCGGTCCCTCGAGCGCGGTCTTCTCGGTCATGAGCTCCGCGATGCGCTGCCAGATCCGCGCCCCGTCGTGCCCCGAGCTCGCGGCGCGGCTCTGGAAGGCGCGTTCGGCCGCCTCCTTGCGCTGCATGAAGGCAGGGTCGAGCAACGCCGCGTGCTCGCCGCGGTAGAGCTTCTGCCCGTTCTCGAGGCCGAGGATCGTGGTGCGCAGCTCCTTCTCGCGTTGCGGACTCGCCTTCGCGAAGCCGCGGAGGATCTCGATGCGGTTGTCGATCAACGCCCGAACCCGCGGGTAGCGCGCATCGCGCTCGTACTCGAGCTGTGCCTTGGTCAGCAGCCGCTGGGTGCCACCGGGATTGCCGGTCAGGAACACGAGCTCGCCCTGCTCGGGACCGTCGCTCCACGGCAGATGGAAGTCGGCGGTGTCCGCCGGCTCGCCGTCGACGTAGGCGCGGCAGAACGCGAAGTCGATCGCGTAGCGCGGATAGACGAAGTTGTCCGGATCGCCGCCGAAGTGCGAGATCTGCAGGTGCGGCGCCATCACGAGTCGGATGTCGTCGAAGATCCGATACTCGTAGAGCTGCCAGATCCCACCCTGGAACAGCTTCACGAGCTGGGGCTCGTACTCGGGGCGGTCTTCGCGCACTCTGGCCAGCAGCGCGTCGCCGTTCTTCGTCAGGGTCGCCGCGACCTCGTCGGCGTTCATGCCGCCGTCGATACCCGCGTTGAGCTCCGCGGTGACGTCGGTCATCCGCACGAGCTGTTGCACGGTGAGCCCGGGCAACCTGACCTCGTCCTCGAGGCCGCGCGCGACGAACCCGTCGCGGACCCAGTCGCTGTCGCCCTGCACCTGCGCGATGTTGCCGCGCGTGCAGTGGTGGTTCGTGAGGATCAGCCCCTTCGGCGAAACGAACGACGCCGAGCAGCCGCGGCCGAAGCGCAGCGACGCGAGGCGGACCATGTTCCACCAACGCTGATCCGGGCGGAAGCCGTACTCGCGCTCGAGGTAGGCCAGCGGCGGACGCTCGAACGTCCACATCTTGCCGAGACCGAGCTCGTCCTGCGCCGAGGCGACCGCCGCCAACAGGACGAACGCCGACAGGGAGCGGCGACGGACCATCAGCGCTTCTCCTGGCTGCGCCACTTGGCGATCAGCTCGCGCTCGCGCTCCGGCGCCAGACCGGTGCGTTCGAACGGCGCGGCACCGCGTTCGGCCTTGGCCCAGGCGAGGGTGTCGCGCGCGGTGTCGCCGATCGGCCGGAAGGTGAGCCCCTGCGCGACCGCCTTGGCGTTCTGGATCATGCTGCGGCCTTCACGCGGGATCCAGACCGGCATCTGCATGTAGGGCCGCACACCCTCGGCCTGCAAGAACTCCTCGCTGGCCCAGACCATCTCGACCGGGGTCGAGGTCGCGCACTTGCACGCGCTCAGCATCTCGATCATCGAGACGCGGCCGTGGAAGCCGTTGGCGTTGTAGACGCCGGTGACGTTCTGCTCGAGCACGTGCACCATCCAGCTCGCGAGGTCGCGAACGTCGATGAACTGGACATGGCCGTCGCGGTCGCCCGGGCACAGCACCTCGCCACCGCGATCCATGCGCACCGGCCACCAGGTGAAGCGATCGCTGACATCGCCGGGACCGACGATGAGGCCCGGTCGGATGTTCGAGACACGGCCCGGCATCACCGCCTCGGCGGCCGCCTCGCAGCGCGCCTTGAACGCGCCGTAGTGACGCCGCGACGCGCGGATGGTCGTGTACTTCGCGGCCTCCTCGTCGGAGATCTTCGCGGTCTCACCGTTCTCGTCGAGCTCGGCCGGCCGGCCACCGAAAGCGCCGTAGACCGAGATCGTGCTGATGAACTGATAGTGCGCCGCGGTGTCCTTGAAGATCTCGGCAGTCTCGCGGACGTGATCCGGCAGGTAACCCGAGGTGTCGACGATCGCGTCGAACTCGCGCCCCTTCAGCGCTTCGAGATCGTGTTTGTCGCGATCGCCGCGCAGTTGTTCGAGATCGTCGAACAGGCCCGGATTGGTGCGGCCGCGGTTGAAGAGCGTCACGGTGTGGCCGTTCGCGAGTGCCTGCCTCACGAAATGCGGCCCGAGGAAGCCGGTGCCGCCGAGGACGAGGATCTTCAGCGGCTGCGAGCGCGGCCGGGCGGGGTGCGCGCCGGGGCGCAGCCAGGGGGTCGCGGTGGCGGCGGCGGCCGCGGCGGCGAGGAACGAGCGGCGGGTCGGGGCGGTCATGGACCGGATGCTACGTGCGATGGTGCGACGGCGTTGGCGCGATTCGCCGAGCCGCGCGATCCGCTCAGCGACCGCGCTCGCCGCGCGCCGCGGTCAGCTCGGCGAGCGCGTTCCTCGCGTACTCCTCGTTGGGGTCGAGCGCGAGCGCCCGCAGGTAGGCCGTGATCGCGTCGTCCGGGCGGTCGACCGCCTGCAGGATCCAACCGCGCTGGCGATGCAGCCAGGCAGCGTCCGGCTCGAGCTCGAGGGCGCGGTCGTTCACCGGCAACGCCTCCTGGTGGCGACCGAGCTCACCGAGACACCACGCCAGCTGGCCTCGACTCCAGGCATCGTCCGGCGCAGTCCGGACCGACAGTTCCAGGGCCGGGACCGCGTCCGCGAAACGGCCGAGCTCGGCGAGGCACCAGCCGCGCTGGGCCTGCGCCCAGCCGTCCTCCGGATCGAGGTCGACGGCGCGGTCGAGCTCCGGCAGCGCTTCGTCGAACCGGCCGAGGCAGGCGAGGCACCAGCCGCGCAACCCGTGCGCCCTCGCCGAGGTCGCGTCGAGCTCGAGCGCGCGATCGCATTCCGCCAACGCGGCCGCGAACTCACCGCGATCGCCGAGCTCGGCCGCGTTGTCGAGATGCCGAACCGCGCCGCTGGTCGCCGACAGCAGAACGGCAACACCGAGCCCGACCGCGAGGCCGCCGGCAGCGGCGATGCGCCACACCGGCCGAGTCGCACCGAGCTCGAGCGGTCGTGTGAGCACCGACCCGACGAGCAGACCGGCGGCCAGACCGCCGACGTGCGCCGAGTTGTCGATGTCCGGCGTGAAGAAGCCGTAGACCAGACTGATCGCGAGGAACGTGATCGGACCGGAGGGCACCAACCCGAACCCGCCGCCAGCGAACATGGTCGGGTCCGGCGACCGCATCAACACCTCGGCCGGGATGCGCTGCCGGTTCGCGAACCAGACCGCGAGCAACGCGCCGCCGAGCCCGAACACGATGCCGGAGGCTCCGCACGCGACGAACTCGGGCTGCCACAGCGAACTCACCAACGCGCTCGCGACCCCGGTCAGCAGCACGACGCCGAGCGTCGCGAGGTTGCCGAGCATGCGCTCGACGAGCACCCCGACGACCCAGAGCGCTGCCACGTTGAGAGCGAGGTGCACGAAACCGATGTGGACGAAGCCGTAGGTCAGGAGCCGCCACTGCTCGCCGCCGTGGGTCCACGGCCCGAAGCCGGCACCCCAGGCCGCGAGCTCCTCCGCGGTCGGGCTGGTCGGCGAGACGCCGGACGCCACCATCGCGCCATAGACGACGATGCACGCGGCGATCGTGAGCGGCGTGACCCAGATGCGCGGGGTGAGCTGTGGCAGCAGCGCGCCGAACTCAGCCAGGCGGCGGCGACGCTCGCGCCTCTGCTGCAGCGGTCCGCGCCTCTCGTCCTCGGCCATCGGTCCGCCGCTCAACGCAGTCCGAGCTCGCCCGAGCTGTCGGCGAACGCCGTGTCGGTGCGCCCCATCGACCGCGCGATCGCGAGGTAGAGGTTGGCCATCGGCGTGTCCACGCCGAGATCGATGTGGCCACGGCCCCGCGCCGCCCCGCCACCCTCGCCGGCCAGCAGCACCGGCAGGTGGTCGTGGTTGTGTCGGTTGCCGTCGCCGAGGCCGCTGCCGAACACGACCAGCGAGCACGACAGCAGGTCGCCGTCTCCGCCGGGCTCGGCGGCGAGTCGCTCGAGGAACCGCGCGAGGTGCTCGACGCGGAAGCGGTCGATCCGACCGATCGCGGCGCGTTTGTTCGCATCCCGGCCGTGATGGCTCAGGTTGTGGTGACCCTCGCGCACGCCGATCGAGCGATAGCTGCGGTTGCTGCCCGCGTTCGCGACCATGAACGACACGACCCGGGTCGAATCGGTGGCCAGCGCGAGCGCGACGACCTCGTACATCAGTGCCAGGCGCTGCTCGTACGAATTGCCGTCGTCGAGCAGGCCGTCGGGCGCCGGGGTCGCCTCCGCAGCCGCCTCGTCGAGCTTGCCGAGTCGCAGCTCGAAATCGCGCACCGCCGCGAGGTAGTCGCCGAGCTTGCTGCGATCGCCGGCACCGAGCTGGCGATCGAGCGACTTCGCGTCGGCGAGCACGACGTCGAGGATCGAACGCGTGCGGTCGCGTTCGCGCCGGGCCGTCGCCGTATCGCGCGCGCCGTCGACCGACCCGAACAACCGCTCGAACACCGCGCGTGGCTCGGTCTCCTTCGCGACCGGGGTGGTCGCGCTGCGCCAGCTCACGTTCGAGCTGTAGGCGCACGAGTAGCCCGAATCGCAACCGCCGGCACTGCGGCCGCGCTCGAGGCCGACCTCGAGCGACGGCAGCCGGGTCGCCTTGCCGACGTGCTCGGCGAGCAGCTGATCGATCGAGACCCCGACGTGGATGTCGGCGCCGTCGGTCTTGCGCGGGTGGGCACAGGTCAGGAACGAAGCGGCGGCGCGGGCGTGATCGCCGGGCCCGTCGCCGTGCGAGCGACCGGCATCGAGCGCGAGCCCGGAGAAGACCGTCAAACGGTCCCGCAGCGGCTGCAGCGGCGCGAGCGTCTCGCCGAACTTCGCGTCGCGCCCCGCGCCCTGCGGCCGCCAGCGCGGCGGATCGAAGCCGTTCGGCGCGAACACGAACACCGCGCGCACGGGGGCGACCGGCGTCGGCGCGCAGGCCGGCGCCATCGCGTCGAGCCAAGGCAGCGCCAGCGCCGCAGTCGAACCGCGCAGGAACGTGCGGCGATCGAGGGCGAGCCGACGGACGTTGGTCATCGCGCGGCATTGTCCGAGGTGAACACACGAACCGCCACCGGCCCCGGCCAATTCGTGCGACAATGCCGTCACGATGGCCACATGCTGCACGCTCTTCCGCCGCGCGCGAATCGCGGCCGCGCTCGCCACCGCTGGTGCGATGCCGGCCCAGGCGCCGGCCGCAGCCGCCGGGGAACCGCCGGCCCACCCGCGCGTGCTCTGGCACGTCCCGGGCAAGTGGGGTTGCTACCAGGAACTGCCGCTGCACAAGGGCGTGCTCTGGGCCGCGGGCGACACGCTGACGGCGCACGACGTACAGACCGGCAAGGAGCTGCACCGCGCCACCCTCGAAGGCAGCTGGTACTACCCGGTGCTCAGCGGCGGCCTGGTGTTCGCCCGCCACCAGGACGGCTCGCTGCACGTGTTCACCCTCGATCTGTCGCGCGAACTCTGGAGCATGCCGCTGGCGCAGTCGTGGCACACCGGCTGCGCCCACGGCGACATGTACTTCACGGCCTCGGGCAACGAAGTCGTGGCGATCACCGGCGGCAAGGAACACTGGAAGGTCGACCTCGGCGCGCGCGTCGACATGCGACCGGCGACCGATGGGGTGAACGTCTACGCCGGAACCGCCGACGGCCGCGTCGTCGGTATCGGGTTGCAGACCGGCGAGATCGCGTGGGAATACGAGAACGGCGCCGAGTTCGGCACGACCTCGCCGGTCGTCGACGGCGGCACCCTGTTCATGTCGGACCGCGGGGTCAAGAACGTCCGCAAGGCACACCTCAACGCGTTCGACGCGCAGTCGGGGCGCCTGCTGTGGTCCACGGAGTTCGGCGCGACCGGCTTCAGCCTGCCGTATCCGCACGGCGACCGGGTCTGGGCGGGCTTCGGCGTGACGGTCGCGTCGTTCGATCGCAAGACCGGCGTACTCGACTGGGAGAACCGGATCGTCACCGGCCGCAACCCGTTCGGTCAGCCCGGCATGACGGGCAGCGCGATCGTGTTCGGCAACCTCGACGGCAATCTCTACGTGCACGACGCCGCGACCCGCGCACTGCGCTGGCGCTTCGAGGTCGGCACCGACAAGCAGGCCCAGGTGGCGGGCTGGGCGATGCACGACGGCGTGCTGATCGTCACCAGCACGCGCGGCGTGCTCGGCATCGGCGAGACGCCGGGGGCGCCGCCGGTCGAGCCCGGCTTCGTGTTGCGGCTCGAGGAACAGGCGCAGGAGACCGGTCGTTGAAAGCGGCGCTCGCGGGCGTCGTCGTCGGCACGGCGATGGCGCTCGCACAACAGCCGGTGCCGGCGTGGCGGGCCGTGCTCGATGTCGGGCTGCGCGGCAACTACACGATCCCGCGCGAGGAGATCCTCGAGCACCTGCTCGCCGATGCCGACGTGCAGGCGATGCTGGGCGCAGCACTCGGCCCCGAGCAGATGCCCGACCTCGCCAGGGCGGTCGAACGCTTCTACCGCGCGAACGGCTATCCGGCCGCCACCGCGCGAGTCGATGAGGACAGCGATCGGGTCGTCGAGATCCGCGAAGAACGACGGCAGGTTCTCGGTGCGATCGTCATCGAAGGCCCGGCCGACACGCCGGTCGACGCGATCCGCAGTGCGCTGCACGGCGACTCGACGGCGAGACCGCACTGGCGCGAAGGGGAACCGATCGCGGCTGACGCTGGGTCGCTCGCTCGCGCCCGCACGATCGTCGAGGCTGCCTGCCTCGCCGAAGCGCGGTTCGGCGCGCGGTTCGCGCTTCGCTTCGCTACGCGGGCGGACGACCCCGGCATCGCCGACCTCGCGATCGAGTTCACCGATGCGGGTCGCGCCGTCCCGGTCCGCGGCGTGCGCCTGACCGGTGAACGCCCGGCGGAGGTCGACACCGTGGTGGGCCTGCTGCGGTGGGACGAAGGCGCCGTCTTCTCGGCGGGTCTCGTGCTCGCCTTGAAGGACCAGCTCATGGCGCTGGGCCGCTATCGCTCGGTCGAGCTCGTCGTGCCGCCCGAGGCCGCGGCGGCGTTCGACGCGCTGGAGTTCCGCGTCGAGGTCCTGCCCCACGCCCCGCCACTCGACGCGGCAGCGCGGCGCGACATCGAGCAGGTGCGTCGGGCGTTCGCGTGGTTCGAAAGCCAGCTCGCCGGCGGCCGCACCGTGCAGATCCGAGGCGTGCCGCTGGACGACACCGGAATCGGGTTCCTGCCCGGAACCGGCAGGTTCGACGGCTCGACGCGTGGCTTCGGCTTCGCGGCCCCGGGCCTGCAGGTCGGCGGGACCGACAGCGGGCCCATCGAGTGCCTGATCACCGCCAGCTCCGTCGCGTTCGCGGGGGGCACGCTGGTCGCCGACCTCACGGCCCAACACCCGATCGCGATGACCGCCCACGTGACGTCGTCATTCGATGCCGACGGCCGGTGCGAGTTTCGTTGGGGGTTCGGCGCGCATACCGACGAGAGCCTCGGCCTCACGCTGGACTTCGACCTGCACCCGGCGACGGCCGGATACCTGCTCTTCGGCCCCGACCCGCTCGTCCATCGCGACGGCGACGACCTGGTCTTCACGGCCGGCGAAGGCGAGATGCGGTTCGGGCCCGACGGCACGCCACGCGAGCCGCGGTTCGAACTCGCGAACGGCGCGACGATCGAGTTCTTCACCGCGACGCTCGACGACCTCCGGCACGAGTTCACCGCGCGGCACCCGGGCTCGATTCGAACTGCCGAGGCGTTCGGCCAAGCCGTTGCGGCCGCGATCGCCGAGCTCACCACCACTGGTGCCGTCGAGCACGCCGATCCAATCGACGCGCTCTTGGAGGGTCTTCAGCTGGGGGTCGCGCGCGCGCTCACGGCCGCGCCGAAGGGCACCGCAGAACCGACGCGGTACCGCCTCCCGAACCTCGACGGCGCCAGCCAGATGGGGAGTCTGGCGTTCCGACTCGGAACCTGGACGGGCTGCGACGGCTGGTTCGCCGAGCTCGCTGGCGCGATCGGCACCCTGGCGTGCGGTCACGCGCGCGCGGCGTGGGACCAGATGACCGCGTTCGGCGAGCGCGAGCGGTACGGCCCCGTCGCGATGCTCGGCGGTGCGGCGACGATGGCCTTCCTGGGGCAGCAACGTGCAACGCAGTGGTTTCGATCGGAGGCGGAGCGGCGCTGGTCCTTCGAAGCGGTTTGGCGCGATCTGATCGTGCTCGCCGCTCCTTTCGACGCGGCCGAACGTGCCAGGGCCGCGGTCGCGAACGCATGGCGCAACGACGAACGCCTGACCACCCTGTTCGCCGACATCGACACGAACGACGACGACGCGATGCTGGAACACGGCGCCCGGATGCTCTGGAATGCCGGCCTCGGCGAGGCGCTCCACCGCCTGGTGTCACGCGTGCCGCGCTGAGTCGAGATCCCCTGCGTGGTCGCCCCATGGAAGAACACGACGAATTCCCCGATGACGCGGGATCGCGCGCGGCGATCGCCGCCGCCTGCGAGTCGCGCTCGCCAGCACTCCCGGGTCTGATCGAAGGTCAGTACGACCGCCTGCGTGCAATGGCGCGGCGGCTCTACGCCGGCGAGGGCAGGGAGCACTCGCTCAACCCGACCGCGCTGGTGCACGAGGCCTGGCTGCGGCTCGTCGGTCAGGACGAGGTCAGCGCGCGCGGCTCGGCGTTCTTCCGCGGCTGTTTCGCGCAGGAGTGTCGACGGCTGCTCGTCGAACGCGCGCGGCACCACCGCGCCGAGCGGCGTGGCGGCGGGCGGATCCACGTCAGCCTCGCCGATCAGAGCGCGCTCGGGCTGCCCGGCGAGTTCTCCGTGCTGATCGTCAACGACATGCTCGAGACGCTCGCCAAGGTCGATCCCCACCTCGCGCGGCTCGCCGAGCTCAGGATCTTCGGCGGCCTCACGATCGCGGAGTGCGCCGACGTGCTCGACCGCGCTTCGCGCACGATCGACAAGGATTGGCAGCTCGCCCGCAAGTGGCTCCGCAAGGAACTCGCTTGAGCGGAGCCGAGAAGGACCCCGCCCGGTTCGCACGACTTCGCAAGCTCTACGATGCGGCGTGGTCGATGCCGCCCGCACGGCGCCACTCGTTCCTGCGCGCCGAGGCCGACGGTGACGAAGCGCTCGTCGACGATGTGCTCGAGATGTTGGCCGACGACGGCGACGGCGATTCGTTGCTCGCCCGCGCTCAGAACGTCGTCGCCGCCGCCCACGGCTCGCTGTTCGACGTCGTGCATCCCGACGCGATCGGGCCCTACCGGATCGTGCGTGTGCTCGGCGAAGGCGGCATGGGCACCGTCTACGAAGCCGAACAGACCGAGCCGGTCGAGCGCCGCGTCGCGATCAAGCTGATCCGCCCGGGGTTCGGCGCCGGCGAACTGATCCAACGTTTCGAACGCGAACGGCAGGCACTCGCGATGATGTCGCACGACGGCATCGCCAAGGTGCACGAGTGCGGTGCCACCGAAGCGGGCCAACCGTTCCTCGTGATGGAGCTCGTCGCCGGCGTGCCGATCACCGCGTTCTGCGAACGCCATCGGCTCGGGCTCGGCCGCCGGGTCCGGCTGGTGCGGCAGCTCTGTGGCGCGATCCAGCACGCCCACCACAAGGGGGTCGTGCATCGCGACCTCAAGCCCGACAACGTGCTCGTCGGCATCCGCGACGGCCAACCGCAGATCAAGGTCGTCGACTTCGGACTCGCCAAGCCGACCGCGAGCGAACTGCCGCGCGCCGACTTCCGGACCCGCGACGGTTTCGGTGGCGCCGGCACCCCGGCCTACATGGCGCCCGAGCAGTTCGGCAACAGCGGTGACGTCGACACCCGCGCCGACGTCTACGCGATCGGCGTCATGCTCTACGAGCTGCTCACCGGTTCGTTGCCGCTGCCGCTCGAGGTCCTGATGCGTGACGGCGACCGCGGCATGGCGAAGATCCTCGAGCAGACCGAGCCCGAACGGCCGAGCCGCCGCCTCGCCCGCGACCCGGCGGCCGCCGCGGCGTTCGCCGAGCAGTGCGACACGACAGCGGCGACGCTGATCCGCACGCTGCGCAACGACCTCGACTGGATCGTGCTGCGGGCGCTCGAGAAGGACCGCGAGCGTCGCTACGAGACCGTCGCCGAGCTCGCGGCGGATCTGCGCCGCTTCCTGCAGGACGAACCCGTGCTCGCCGGTCCGCCGTCGGCGCGCTACCGGCTCACGAAGTTCGCGCGGCGGAACCGCGGGCGATTGATCGCCGCCGGGCTCGTCGCCGCGGTCGCCCTCGCGGGCGGCGCGGCGACCGCGGTCAAGGCCATCGAGCTGGCGCGCACGGTCGACGACTTCGACCAGGTCTCCGCGGTGCTGGCGCTGCGCCGGGCCGAGGAGGAGCAGCGCGAGCAGGACTTCGCCGACGAGCTGCCGGCGAACGCCGATCGCATGCAGCGCTGGCTCGAAGGCAGCGCGCGCCTCGTCGACGGCAGGCCCGCGTTCGAGGCGATGCTCGCGCGCCTGCCCGAACCGGCGAACGACGCGACCGCGGGTGCTCCGCACGAACTCGGCGCCAAGGCGTTCCTGCGCGAGGAGATCGTCCGGCTGGTCGCCGGATTGGATGCGCTCGCCGCGGTCCGGCCGGTGGTCGCCCGACGGCTGTTCTGGGCACAGCAGGTGACCGCCGCGACGTTCGCGCCGCGCCGCGAACGGCCTTCATGGGACGATGTCCGGCGCGACCTCGAGCAGCCCGGGAGTCGCTACCGCGGGCGCGGGATCGCGCTCGAGGATCGCGACGTGATCGGCCTGGTGCCGATCGGCAAGAATCCGAAGACCGGGCTCTGGGAGTTCTACGACCTGCGCAGTGCGTGGGACGGTGTCAGCGATCCGGCGGCGATCCCGATCCCGACGTTCGAAGGCGACGGCCGCGTGCGCGTGCTCGATTCGACCGGGATCGTGTTCGTGCTGCTGCCGGGGGGCAAAGTGAAGAACCCGTTCTACACGCGTCGGACGATCGACCTCGACCCGTTCTTCCTCGCTCGGCATGAGCTCACGCGCGCGCAGTGGCTGCGGATGGGTGGCAAGCCCGACGCGTTCTGGCACGACGAGGACACGATGCGGCGCGAGAATGAACACCTTCTCGGCACGATGCCGGCCGAGAACGTCGATTGGGACATGTCGACAGACCTGCTCGCGCACCAGGGGCTCTGTCTGCCGACCGAGGTGCAGTGGGAGTATGCGTGTCGCGCCGGAACGACGACGGACTGGTGGACCGGCGACGACGTCGCGAACCTCGAAGGTTCCGCGAACGTGCTCGATCTCGACGCCAAGAAGAAGCACGGGAAGAACTGGGGCGAAGTCGATGAGTTCCACGACGGCTTCGTCCGCCTCGCGCCGGTCGGCTGGTTCGCGTTCAACGGTTTCGGCCTGCACGACATGCACGGCAACGTCAACGAGTGGTGCCAGGACGAGCTCGACGTCGACACGCCGACGCCGCGTGCCGGCGATGGACTCGTCAAGCCCGCCGAGCACGCGCCCGAGAACGGCATGGCCGTCCGCGGCGGCGGCTACAAGGACCCGGCGCTCAACGCCTGCTCCTTCGTGCGCGGCGGCTTCGACCGGCGCTACCGCAACGGCACGCTCGGTCTGCGCGCGGCGCGGTGCCTCGGCTCGCGTTCGGAGTGACGGAGTCGGGTCAGCGGGCGGGCGCCAGCACGACCACGAATCCGATCTTGGGGATCGGCCGGGAGGAATCCTGCTCCTCGGCTTCGCGACCCGGCGCGGTCGGCCACGCGAATGGGCGCCGGCGACCCCGCGCATTGAAGTCCGGCCAGCCCGTCTCGCAGGTCCACAGCCATGCAACGTCGCGATCCGTGACCCGTCCCGTCACGGCGCGGATGCGGTCGAGTTCGGCGATCGTCGGCAACCGGTACTCGCAGCCGGGCGGCAGCCGTTCGGCATCGCGTTCGCGAATGGTGAGTTCACCGCAGAAGACCTGGGCGTTGAACCAGCTGACCGCGGTGTATCCGGAGGGCTCGTCGAACGTCGGAAACCCGTACTTGCCGACGAGTCGCGTGAGCTCGCGGTCCACGGGCGCCAGCGTGCACCACATACCGGGCTCGCCATCGGCGCCGTCGACCCATCTTCCGGCGACCGACAGGTCGCGGAGCTCGAAGTCCCGGCCGACGCGTGGCGCGGCATCGAGGCTCACGCGCGCCGGCCACGCGGGCTCGACCTGCGATGCGACACCGCCGATCAAGTCATTGAGCCGCGCCGTTGCCTGCGCAAAGCCGCCGTCCGAGATCTGATCCCGAACGAACTCGAGTTCCGGACCTTCGAGCACCGGCATGCCCATCTCGACCAGAGCCAGCGTACCGCGAGCCCGGCCTTCGTCGTCCTGCGGCAGTGTGTTGACCGCAGTCCGTATGTCCCCGGCCCGAGCCTTCGCGGCCTGCCACAGCGCGATCAGACGCTCCCGGCTCCGCCGCGCGAAGTCACCACCGTCGCGCGCGAGGATCCACTTGTAGAGCCGCGCGGCGTCCGCGAGCGCACCGACCCCCTCGTAGAGCTGCGCTGCTTCGGCCGCGGCGTCGATGCGCGATGGCTCGCATGCCGCGGCGTGGTCGAGTTCGCGTGCCGCGGCCGCAGACTTCTGCTCCCGCTTGAGCACCTCCGCTCTCGCCACGCTCCTCTTCGCCATCACCGAGCGCTCTTCGTTCGCGCGCGCCGCGAGTTCCTCGTCGGCCGAATTGGACAGCGTCGCGATGCCGGCCACCGCCGCGCCGCGCGTGTGGACCTCGCCGTACACCCGCCGCACGGCCGCGAAATAGCCCTCGACCTGCCGCGGCCGCTTCGGATCGTCGCGCTCCATCGCATCGATGCGCGCCGCCCAGCCCTCGAGCGTCGCCGCGATCGCCCGCAACGTCTTCGCGGTCGGCCTGCGCAGGGCGGCGAAACCGACCAGCAGATCCACCGCCTCGCCCGGCAGGTGCAGCTCGTCGAGCGCTGCGGCGACGCGCAGCACCGCGGCGACCCGCTCGTCGTCGTCGTCCTGGCCCTCGTCGCCGTCGCGACCCGACGGCGACGGTTCGCTGCGCGCCTCGCCCGGCGTGGAATCGGCAGCGCCCTCGCCGCCCGGCGCACCGACCGCGCCGGCACCGGACTCCGAGCTCTCTTTCGCGAGCTGCCGCACGAGCTCCTTCGCCGCCTGCTTGCCGATCGCCGCGACCTCGGGTGTCGACGATTTCGCGAGCGCGATCACCGCATCGGCGCGCGCGGCCGGCGGCAGGTTGCCGTCATCGACGAACTCGCGCACCCG
>JAGQRB010000803.1 GCA_020425925.1 Planctomycetota bacterium | reverse complement strand
GAGCTGCGGGCCGCCGAGCTGCATGCGGTGCGGCAGGAGTACCTCGTCTCCGGACGTTCGACGCTCGCGCGCGAGATCGTCGTGCCGCGCGGCGCCGGCCTCGAGGTCGAGCTGCCGCCGCCGGTGCTGCGGACCGGAGCGGTCGCGGGCAACGCCTGGCTGCGCGGTGAGCCGGCGGGCGGCGCCGAGGTCGTGCTGCGCCCGGTCGACGGCGTCGGGGCCTACGTGCGCCGCGCCCGCGTCGAGGCCGGCGGCGCGTTCCGCATCGAGGACGTTCCGACCGGTGACTTCGATGCCGAGCTGCGGCCGGAGGGTGCCGCCGAACCGGCCGCACGCCAGCGCTGTCGTGTCGTCGCCGGCGCGGTCGCCGAGGTCACGCTGATCGCGCCCTGACGCCGGTCCGGGCGACGAGTTCGAGGGCGTCGACGCTCTCGACCCCGAGCCCGGCGTGCTGCACGAAGTGCTGCGCGTGGCGGCCCGGCCCGATGTTCACGAAGCGTGTGACGCCGTGGCGCTGGTGCAGCGTGCGAACGGTGGCGGCGAAGTCGAACGGCGCGCTGACGTTGGCTGCGAGCTCGGCACGCAGTGACGGGACATCGGCGAGCGGCGCGAGTCGCTGGCTCGAGAATACGGGCGTTCGCGGCCGCCGCAGGGTGGCGTGTCCGAGCCGATGCAGCAGGTGCCGGCTCAGCGGTTGCTGCAGCGGGCCATGCAGCGCGCAGGGTGCGAGTTCGAACAACCGCAGCCCGTGCTCCGCCAGCCCGCGCCGGATCGCGGGCTCGTCTTCGTCGGTCCCGGGCACGGCGACGATGCGTTCGGACAAGCGGCTGGCGGCAGTTCCGAGCGGACCGAGCGCCAGCAGCGCCCGTTCCGCGGTGGGGGCGTCGGCGGCGAACGCGATCACGGTGCGGCCGCGACCGCGGGTCACTGCCGGCAGCTGGCGCGCGAACGCGATCAGATCGTCGAAGCTCGCCGCGCCCGCGAACAGCGTTCGCGCGACGTCCCCGATCGAGTAGCCGGTGACCTGGTCGGCGCGTTCGCCGATCGAGTCGAGTGCGTCGGTGACCGCGAGCTGCATCGCCGTCACCGCCAACGCCGGCCAGCGCCAGTCCGTCACCTGCGGCAACAGCCGCATCTCGCCGGCATCGAGCGCCGCCGCGAACGTCGCGAAACCGGGCTCGCGGCCACAGCTCGCCGCTGCCGCCCGCCAGCGGGCGCGGAAGCCCGGCAGTGCCAGCAGCGGCTGGAATTCCGAGCCCCGCTGCATGCCGTCGAGCCCGGGAAAGACGAACGCGGTCGTCATCGGCGGTCGGTTCGCGTCTGGCTCCGTTCAGCTCTTGGTCAACGCGGCGGTGCCGTTGGCGGTGCCACCACCGTCGAACGTGATCGTCACGTTCGCGCTGATCTGGCTCGCGCCCCAGTTGCCGGTCAACGTGAAGGTGTCGACGCTGCCCGGGATCGCCGTGCCGTTGAGCGTCAGCGTGCCGTCGCTGGCGAGCATGCCGGTCACCGTGCCGTACACCGTGGAGGTGATGCTCACGAGGTCCGCCTTCGACGAGGTGATCGTCGCGGTGAAGTTCTCGAGCGCCGGGTTCGAGCCGCCGAAGACGTTGCCGTCCATGTCGAACGCGACCGAGAACGTCGAGCCGCTCTGCGACACGGTCATCGTGATCGCACCGGTGGTGGAGAACGTGGTGTTCGTCCAGGTCCCGGTCCAGGTGCCGACGTAGGTCGAGGCATTGAAGGTGCCGCCACCGCCGCCGCTATCGCTGCTGTTGCTGCTGCAGCCGGCGAGTGCGAGGGCGGCGAGGAGGATCGGGCCGCGGCCGGCGCGACGAGTCTGGTTGGTCCGCATCATGTTTCGAGGAGCGCAATTGGCTCCGACGGACCGCCAGGTTTCTACATCTTGTCGAGGGTGGCGTAGCCCGTCGTGATCGAGCCGTTCTGACTGGTGATCGTAGCGACGAACGTCATCTTCGTCCCGGCGATCGTGCCCGTGATGTCGAAACGATCGGTGGTTCCGGGCACGCCGGTGCCGCTGATCGTCAGGATCCCGAGGCCGTCGATCGTCGCGCTGAGCGCGCCGAATACATCCGACTTGAAGCTCGCCATCCGCGCCTCGCTGGCGCCGATCGCGGCCTCGTAGGACTCCGGATCGGGGTCCATCGACTCGAACACCTGGCCGTCCATGTCGAACTCGATGTTCAGCGTCATCTCCTCCTGTTCGACCGTGACCGTCAGCGCGCCCGTGCCGCTGGTGTTGAGGTTGGTCCAGGTGCCGGTCCAGTCGCCGAGGTAGATCGTCGGATTGAACGTGATCATCACCGGGCTCTGGCCGGTGCTGTCGTTGTGGCACGACGCTGCCGCGAGCGCGAGGAGCGGAGCGAGGAGAGCCGAGGGCCGTCGGAGCATGAGGGCCGCAAGCATGACCCGAATCACCGTGAAGAGAAATCAAGACACGATGAAGAAGATCCGGGGCCGCCGGATTCCTCAGCCGGGTAGCCCGTTGCGCGCGATCCCGGTCATCACCTCGACGAACCGGTCGATCTCGGCGGGGGTGGTGTAGACGCTCGGGCTCACGCGCACGCCCTCGAATCGTCGGTGGCGGATTCCGGCGCAGAGGATCCGGTGGCGGTCCCAGAGGTGCTCGACGAGCGGCGCCGTCGGAACGCCTTCGATCTGCACGGTCGCGATCGCGCCGGCGCGACCGGGGCTCAGATCGGTCAGCAGCCGCACCCGCTCGAGCGGCGCGAGTTCCCGCACCCAGCGGTCGCGCAGCAGCACCAGTCGCGCCAGCTTGCGCTCGACCCCGAGCCCGCGGTGGAACGCGAGCGCCTCGGCGATGCCGAGCCCGATCGCGACCGGGTGCGTGCCGATCTCCTCGAACTTGCGGATATCGCCATCCTGTTCCGGCAGCGCCGAGAACAGCGGCCAGACGTCGGCGATGCGGTCGCGCCGGATCCAGAGCAGCCCGGTCCCCATCGGCGCGAACAGCCACTTGTGCAGCGAGCTGGCGTAGAAGTCGCAGCCGAGCTCGTCGATGCGGAACGGGAAGTGTGCGATCGCGTGCGCACCGTCGACCAGTACCGGCACGCCGCGCTCGCGCGCCATCGCACAGACCTTGGCGACGGGCAGGACCTGGCCGGTCAGGTTGATCACGTGGCAGATCAGGATCAGCCTGGTCCGCGCGGTGATCGCGTCGGCGAACCGTCGGACGACCACGTCGTCGTCGTCGCACGGCACCGGCAGCTCGACCTGCCGCAGCACGATGCCGTCGCGCCGCTCGCGCTGACGGAACGCCTTCAGCATGCGGTGGTAGTCCTGATCGGTGGTCAGCACCTCGTCGCCGCGCTCGAGGTCGAGCCCGTGCTGGCAGATCATCAGACTCTCCGAGGAGTTGCGCGTGATCGCGAACTCCTCGACGTCGCCGCCGAACTCGCGCGCGAGCCCCTGGCGCACGACCTCGCGGCCGGGCGCCAGCAGCTGCCACATGTGGTACGGCGGCGCGTCGTTGCTGATCCGCAGGCGATGTTCGAGCCGTTCCTGCACCACGGATGGCGCCGGGCTCGCGCCACCGTTGTTGAGATTGGTCAGCGAGCGGTCGACCGGGAACGCGGCCTGGATCTCGCGCCAGAAGGTCTCGTCGGCCGCGACCTCCTCCGGGCCGCGGGGATCGCCCTGCGCACGCTGCAGCGCGCGGTGGAGGTCGGGACCGGTGCACGCGGCCGCGAGCGAAGGCGCGGCGACGGCGCCGAGGAACGAGCGGCGCGAGATCATCGCCGCATCATAGGGGGCGCACCGCGCAGAGACGCTGCCGCATCGCCCGCGGTGGCACGCCTTCGGCGCCGTGCCCGTATTCGCGCACCCGCAGCTCGCCCCGCACCGCGTCGAGCAGCTCGCCGGGACGCAGCAGGAACTCGGGGTTCTGCGGCCGTCCGTAGCGCTCGTTGCCGACCGCGAAGGTCTCGTAGAGCAGTACGCCGCCGGGCCGCACGCTCGCGACGATCGTCGACAGCAGCGGCCGCCAGAGGTAGTTCGTGACGACGACGGCGGCGAACGTGCGGCCCGGCAGCGGCCACGGGCCGTGCTCCAGATCGGCCTCGACGATCGCGATGCGGGAAGCGCCGAGGCCGCGCAGCGCCGTGGTGTCGCGGTCGATCGCGGTGACCGGATGATCGCGTTCGGCGAACAGCAGCGCGTGCCGGCCGCGGCCGGCCGCGACGTCGAGCACTTCGCCGCCGGCCGGAACGAGTGCCGCCCAGCGCCGAATGGCGGGCGAGGGCTGTGGGTTGGCGGCAGCGGTGGGTCGCAGAGGTTGCATCGGCGGGTACGTAACCGGGCCCACTGCGTAGAATGCCAACTCGTGTCGGCACCCGCGAACGGTTCGAAGCTTCAGGGCGCCCCGGAGCCGGCAGATGCCGACGCCCTCACGGCGTTGCGCTCTGCCTGGGAGCGCGGTCGGGGCGAGCATCCCGATCTCGAGATCGCGTTCGACGACTTCGCGGCGGCCGCGAGCCGCCGACTGAGGCGCCGGATCGGACCGGTCGACGAGGTCGCCGACGCGTGCGTCGCCGGCGACCTCTACCTCGCGATCGCGGGCGAGATCGGTCGACCCGGCACCGCGGAGCGGTTGCGCGATCACGTGGTGCCGGCGCTGCGCGAGCGCGCCGAACTTGCCGAGCCGGTGGTGGCCGAGGTCTTCGGCGATCTCGCGACCGGCGAACGCCTCGCGCAGTACGCCGGCGCCGGCAGTCTCGTCGGATGGCTGGCCGTAGGCGCCCGGCGCG
>JAGQRB010000802.1 GCA_020425925.1 Planctomycetota bacterium | reverse complement strand
TGGAACGGCCGCCTGGACGCCGAGCGCTACGTCGAGCTGGCGCAGCGCGCCGCGCCCTTCGTCGACCTCGCGTTCGTGCAGCGGGTCCACGAACGCCTTCGACGGCTCTGGGGCCACTGGCTCGGCACGCCGTTCCATGCCGCGATGGAGCTGCCGTGGCCGGCCGAGCCGGCCACGGGTAGGACGTTCTAGTAGTAGAACGTCGAGCAGACCTGCGTGGTCGGCAGCGGCAGCACCGGGTTCGCGAAGTTCCAGACGATGCCCTGGAAGTAGAGCGACAGGCCGATGAAGCGCTGCCCGACGACGCCGATCGAGACCTCGCTGCACTCGCCGGCCGGCGCATTCAGGACGATGATGCTGGTGAACTGATCACCGATCCCGAGCGACACGATGTTCGGCAGCACGCTCGGCAGCGGCACCGAGCTCAGCGCCAGGAACATCGCGTTGGGACCGGGCTGGCCACCGGAGTGCAGGTAGATGCGCTGCTCGCTGCCGTGAACGAAGGTCGGCGCGCAGGCCAGCGTCGGCGTCGTCGGATCGGTGAGCTGCACACCCGCCGGGTCGCTGCTGCCCTGCGGCGACACCAGCGTGATGGCGTAGCCGCCGGCGGTGAGGCACAGCGGCGGGCAGACCTCGAGGCTGGTGTCGTTCGCGACCACGAAGTAGCCGCGGCCGAAGTCGTTCGGGTCCTGGCTGGTGATCGTGTGCGGGCCGAACTGCACGCTGGTGACGTTCGACAGCCCGCAGCCGGTGATCAGGAAGCACTGGTCGGTGACCAGCGGCAGCGACGGGTTCTGCACCACCGACAGCACCGGCGCGCTCAGATCGATCGTCAGCGTGGTCTCGGCGACGGTCGTCCCGAGGATCTCGGCGCCGAGCACGTAGCTGCCGGCGACGCGCGGGCTCGGCGGGCACACCGTCGCACCCGACGAGCCGTTGAGCTGGATGCTCCAGCCGGTGTTGCCGATCTCGACGCCGTCGATCGTGAACGCGTCGGCCTGGTCGAGCCGCCGGCCGGTGACGTCGAAGCACTGGTTCTCACAGCTGCCGACCGCGCCGATCCCCGGATCGAGCGTCGGCGAGCGGCGGCCCTTGCACTTCAGGTACTCGAGCTCGAACATCGAGCCGCTGTTGCCGTGGAAGTGCAGCACGAACTGCGTCGTCCCGGTCGAGTTCTGGAACGACGCGTTCGGATCGAGATTCCAGACGAAGACGTCGCCGGCCGGGTGGTTCGAGATCTGCTGGAAGCCCTGGGCGACGCCGTCGACCCGCAGCTCGACCTCGTCGACGTTGGGATAGGTCTGCGAGATCTGCGCGACGGCGAACTCGACGGTGGTGTAGACCACCGGCGTCGTGTTGCTCGGGTTGATCGACCACCGCAGCTCGCCGTGGTCCCAGTTGCCCGAGAGGCAGAGGTTGTCGTCGTAGAAGACGTAGTTGTCCGTGGGCGAGACGTTCGACGCCGAGCTCAGCGAGTCGTTGTCCGACGACGCCAGACTGTTGTTGAACGAGTAGTAGGCGAGCGTCGTGGTCTGGGCGAGGAGCGACGGCGCACCGGCGAGCGAGGCGGCGGCGAACGCCGCGGCGAGCGTGGTTCGTGACATGGTGAGATGCTTCTTGACGAGTCAGGCGAGTGGTTGCGGGGCACCGGAGCCCCGCCGACCGCACCTTAGCCACGGATGTCGCGATGGCACTGCCATTTCCGATGCTTGATCCGGCCTTGCCGAAAGGCTGCGGACACCAGCGACCGAGCACGAGATACGCTCGAGCGGCAAGCTGGGTCGTCGCGTACCAGGAGCCGAGTGCTCGGGACGATTTGCGGTCACGGGGCACGGGTGGACGGGATCTACCCGGAACCGAAGATGTCCCGAAGACGTCTCATGCCCGTGCCCCCTCCCCCTGCCGTCGAAGTCGAAGTTCTGCTCGCCCAGTCGGGCTGGATGACCGCGCTCGTGCGCGGCCTGGTCGCCGATGTCGACCTGGCCGACGACGTCGTGCAGGAAACCTGGCTGCGCGCGCTGCGCAACCGGCCGCGCGCGCCGCACGGAGTGCCGTCGCTGCGGCGCTGGCTCGGGACGGTCGCGCGCCGGATCGCATCGCGCCACGCCGCCAGCGAGACCGCGCGCCGACGGCGCGAAGCGGCGATCGTCAGCGCGGTGCAGACTAGGTTCGCTCCCGAGATCTACGCCGAGCGCGTGCGGCTCCAGCGGGAACTCGCGTCGCACGTCCTCGCGCTCGACGAACCGCACCGGACGGCGGTGATCCTGCGCTACCAGGAAGGCCTGTCGCCGCTCGAGATCGCGCGGCGGACCAACATCTCGCACGCAGCGGCGCGGCAGCGGGTCTCGCGCGGGCTCGCGCGGCTGCGCCAGCGGCTCGAGCGCAACCACGACGGCGATCGCGGCGGCTGGATCGCGGTGTTCGCACCGCTGTTCGCCGACCGCGGTGCGCTGCCGGCGACCGCCGCGGCGGCGACAGCGCCGAAGCCATTCGCGCTCGCCCTGCG
>JAGQRB010000077.1 GCA_020425925.1 Planctomycetota bacterium | reverse complement strand
GCTGCTCGGCAGCGGCGTCGTGCGCATCGACTTCAGCAAGCCGTTCGACCCGGTGCCGGGCGAGAGTGACGGCTGGCGGGTGTCGGCGACGATCGGCCAGGTGATCCGGTTCGGCGGCAACTGACCCGGGTCAGCGGCGATCCGCGGCCGCGCGTAGGCGGGCACCGAGAGCGGCGAACTCCGCGCGTTCGGGCTTCAGCGTCGCGAGCAGGTCGAAGTCGACGCCGCCCTGCCGGAGCTCCCAGGGGTGAGCCGGTGCGGCGATCGCCGCTTCGACCCGGCGGGTGGCTTCGTCGAGTCGGTCGTCGGCCGCTTCGTAGATCGCGAGGTTGAGGTCGACTCGCGCATCGGGCGCCCGCGCCAGCGACTGTCGTGCCGATGCCGTCGCCGCCGCCAACGCCCGGCGCGCGGGCTCGGCATGGCCACAGGACTCGTGCGCCAGGTAGCGAACGAACTCGTCCCAGTCCGAGAGTCGGCCACCCTGCTCGCTGCGGTCGATTGCCGCCAGCGCCGCGTCTGGATCGCGAACGCGCCAGCGCAGCTCGGGCTCGAGCGCGAGCGCGAGTGGATCCTCGGGGTTCTGCGCCAGACAGCGTTCGACGTCGTTCGCGGCGGCTTCGTGGCGGCCGAGTCGATTCAGCACGTCGGCGCGCTGGGCGAGCAGGTAGGTCGCCTGCTCGTACTTCGCGATCAGGTCGTCGTACTCGGCGAGCGCAGCCTCGTCGCGGCCGGTCCGGCGCAGCAGATCGACCCGCACGCCGCGCAACCGGTCGTCGTCCGGGTGCGCCTGCAGGTAGCGTTCGCACGTCGTCAACGCGTCCTCGACACGCGGTGTCATCGCGAGCGCATTGACGTGTCCGAAGCGGAGGTCGCGGTCCGACGGCTGCAGCGCGATCGCGCGCTCGAAGCGCAGGACCGCCTCGTCCGGCAGCCCGAGCTTGACGAGCTCGTCGGCGTCGGAGGCCAGCATCTCGGACTGCAGTTGCGCGGTCGCGGCGGCACGCCCGAGCGCGAGCGTCCGGCGAGCACCGGCGCTCGCTTCGGCGAGGTGCTGCTGCGGCACGATCGGCGTGAGCAGCTCGATGACGATTCCGTCGGCGAGCTGGTGTCTACCGGCGTCGAGTGCGTCGTGATAGCGCGCGACGAACTCGGCCAGCATCGCCTCGCCCTCGGCGATGACCCGGCGCAGGGCGTCGAGATCGTGCATGCTGCGACAGATCCTGATCCGCAGCGGCAACAGCAGCCGGTTCTCCGGCTCGAGCTCGTGGGCGCGATCGACATCGGCGCGCGCCTCGGCGAGTTGGTCGGGATTCTCGGCGCGGATCGCGGCGCGGAACGCGAGGCTGCGAACCAGTGGCTCCGTGCCCGCATCGATGATCTGGCCGAGGTCCGCGAGCGCCTCGTCGCGCTCACCCAGGGTCTGTCGGATGATAGCCCGCTGCAGCCGACAGACGCCGAGCTCGGGTTGCACCGCGAGGATCGCGCTGAAATCGGCGATCGCGCCGCGTGCATCGCCGGTCGACTGGCGCAGCTCGCCGCGGCATGCGAGCGCCGGAACGAAGCTGCCGTCCAGTGCCAGTGCGGCGTCGAAGCACTGTGCGGCGCGTTCGGGATCGCCCTGACGCACCGCCGCCGCACCTTTCAGCGTCCAGGTGTTCGGCTGCGGGTCGAGCTCGAGCGCCTCGTCGAGGCAGGTGATGGCAGTCGCTACCTCGCCGTCGCGGAACGCCTGCTGGGCCGCGCCGACCTTGGCCTCCGCGTCGAAGATGCGTTGCACGGTCGCGTCGTCGGCCTGCTGCAGCCGCTCGAGCATCGCGCGCACACGGGCCTCGCCGCTCGGGCCCCAGCCGAGCTGTTGCGCCACCCGCCGGAACTCCGCGTCCCAGAACGTCGTCGGCACCTCGGCGAGGTTCTTCCGGAGCTGCTCGACGAACCTGGTCGCCACCGCGGCGAGACGCATCTGCATGCTCCGCACTCCGGCGGCGTCGCCGCTGCGCGAGAGCGCGAACATCCGCAACGCCAGCAACGTGTAGTCGTCCGGCCGGGCGGCGATCGCCTGGTCGATCAGATCGATCGCCTCGGCGTGGCGGCCGGCGCGAACGAGGGCATCGGCGCGTCCGATCGCGAGCTGGGTCGGCTCACCGCCGCGGCGCTCCGCCCGGTCGAACTCCACGCGAGCCTCGTCGAAGCGGCCGAGCCGCACGAGCACCGTCGCGCGCAGCATGTCGAGGCGCGCGTCCTCGAGACCGCGGATCGCATCGAGGTCGGTCATCGCGCCGTCGTAGTCGCCGCCGAACAGCCGCAGGACCGCGCGCATCCCGCGCGGTCGAACGGCGTCCGGGGTCAACTCGACCGCGCGGTCGAAGTCGTCGAGCGCGGCCGCGAAATCGCCGTTCGACTGGTGCACGTCGCCGCGGTCCATCCAGGCGGTGGCGACCGTCGGCGCCAGCTCGATCGCCGTGTCGAGATCCGCGAGGGCCGACTCGAACTCGCGCAGCTCGGCGCGCTGCCGCGCCCGCCAGCGCAGCGCCAGCGCGCGCGCCGTCGCGCCGGGCGCCTCGCCATCGAGCAGCGTGGTGAGCGCCGCGACGGCTGTGGCGTGATCGTCGCGTTCGTCGGCGTCGAGCAATCGGGACGCGGTCGTGCCCTGGTCGATCAGGGCCTCGTAGTCGACGTCGCGCCCCGCCTGCACCAGCGCATCGGCGCAGCTCCGCGCCCACCGACGGTCGTGCTCGGCGGCGGTCAGGAAGTTCTCGAACGCCGCCGTCCTGCCGCCGCGCGGCGAGGCGCACAGGCGGTGGTAGAGCGCCTCGACGTCGAAACCCTGCCAGGCCGAGTCCTTCTGGCCCCGGCTGGGGTCGAGGCCGAGGCCGTCGCGGCGCTTCTCGTAGTAGTGGGCGAGGCGGTCGTGCGCCGACGCGAAACCCTGGGGCGAGAGCCGGCGCTGATGGCGCTGCATCAGCTCGCGCACGATCCGGCTGTAGCCCCAGCCCGCGGTACCGTGGTCCTCGACGAACGCGCGATCCTGCAGCCAGGCGAACTCGGCTCTGGCGTCCTTGGCCGCGGTGAGCTCGGCGACGACGTCCTCGTTGAGCACCCGCGGCAGCGAACCGAGCAGCGCGGCCTTGCGCCTGTTCTCGTCGTCGACCCATTGCAGCAGTCGTTCGACCGCGGTGTCGGCGACCTCGGGCACCGCGGCGACATCCTTCGGACCGTCCTGCGCCAGCATGTCGAGCAGCAGCGGCAGACCCTGCGCGTGCCGACGGATCGCGGCCACCACCGGCTCGGCGTCGATGCCGCGCCTGCTGAGGAAGGCGGCCGATTCGGCGTCCGTGAACGGTTGCAGATCGATCTCGCGGACGATGTCGCGGTAGTCACTCCAGGGTCTGCCGCCGCCAGGACCGGCAGCGAACGATGCCTTGCCGAGCGCGTAGCGCCCCGCGATCGCGAACACCGTGTAGCCCGGGAAGTCGCCGTAGCGGAGGTCGAGCACGTCACGCAGCCAGCGGTCGAGGAACGGGCCGGTGTGCTCGAACGTGTCGAACAGCAGCACCGGCCGGGTCGCTTCCGGCAACCGCATCAGGCCATCGAGGAACAGCGGCGTCAGCACACGCAGCGGTTCGCCGTCCAGCTGGACGTCGTCCTTGCCGAACTTCTTGTAGAGGTAGCTCGTGAACTCGCCCGCGAGCGAGGCGATCTTGTCGAGCGGCAGCGCGCCGAGCACGAAACCGCCGACGCCGCCACTCGCGGTCGCCGCCGCCTTCGCCGCCGC
>JAGQRB010000801.1 GCA_020425925.1 Planctomycetota bacterium | reverse complement strand
CGAGGTCGAGACTCGCGAACCGGCGGCCCGAGCTGCGCGCGATCGGCAGCGCCAGCAGCAGCACGACGACCGCGACGCCGAGCGCGAGCCAGAGCGAGTGCATCAGATCGGGGACGCCCTGGTCGACCGCCTTCGCGAAGCTCTTCTGCAGGAACTGCAGCGACATCGGCTCGACGCGCTGGGCCGAACCGAGCGACCAGCGCACCAGCACGAGCAGCGGCACGCCGATGCCGGCGGCGAGGTAGACCAGCGGCAGCAGCAGCGCCGGCCAGCGGAAGGTGCCGAGCCGGCGGATCGGCAGCGGCGTGCGCGTGCCGCGGTCGGGCGCCTCGGCGCGCAGCCGCAGCGCCAGCCACAGCGTGACGCAGAGCGCGCCGATGAACGGCAGCGCCGCGACGATCGGGCTCTGCACCTCGGCGAACGTGGTGCCGACCGCGCGTCGCGTCCAGCGGCTGAAGACGCCCTCGGCGTAGGTGTGCCAGGTCTTGCCCTTGACGGTCAGGAACTCGGGCACGCCGTGGTCCGAGACCGTGAACAGGAACGCCAGCAGGCAGCCGGCGATCAGCTCGGGTGCGATCGTGCGCAGCAGCTGCAGCTCGGCGCGGCGCTGGCCGCGCAGCAGCAGCGCGGCTTCGTAGGCGCGGCCGTCGGCGGCGCGCAGCCCGCGCGCGGTCAACACCGCGACGAACGGTGCGTGGCAGATGCCGAGCAGCACGGTGCACGGCCAGAATCCCGCGACCGCGCCGAAGTCGGCGAAACCCATCGCGACGAAGATCGGCGGCACCACCAGCGGCGCGATGCCGAGCGGCCCGAGCACGCTGGCGCCCGGCAGGTCGCGCTGCACGGTCAGCCAGGCGTGGCCGCCGCCGAGCACGAGCGAGATCGCGGTCGCGGCGAGGCCGAGCCGCAGCGAGGCGAGCAGCTGGGTCCCGAGGTTCTCGTCGTCGGCGAGCGCGGCCCAGGCCTCGAGCGTGAAGCCCTGCGGCGACATCACCGTCTGCCAGGCCATCGCCCCGAGCGGCAACAGCACGAACACCGCCACGAACAGCAGCGCGAGCGCGAGCGGGGCCCGCGCCAGGAGCTTCGCGGCGGTCCGGTTCACAGCTTGAACCGCTTGGCGAAGTGGGCGCTGCACTCGGCGAGCTTGCCGGCGACGCGCTCGATGTCCCACGCCATCTCGCGGAACTCGCCGACCTCGAGGATCTCGGGGTTGCTCGGGCCCGGGACGCCCGAGCGCAGCGGGATCTGCGCGCCGTCGGCGGCTGCCAGCTCGGCCTCGGTCGTGCGCGCGAGGATCTTGTCGACCAGCTTCCTGGCGTCCTCGGGGTGGGGGGCGTCCTTGACGATGCCGACGGAGTTCGGGATCAGCATCGTGCCGATTTCGCCCTCGGCCTGGTCGGGGTAGACGCAGGCGACCGGGAAGCCCTTCAGCTTCGCGACGTTGCAGTCGTCGGTGTCGGTGAACGCCCAGGCCAGGCGGCCGTCGCGCACCGCTTTCATGGTCGCGCCGTTGCTGGCGAGGAACTCGACGTCGTTCTGCTCCATCCGGTCGAACAGCTCGTCGAGCGCCTGTTCGCCGAGCAGCTCGTGCAGCGCCGTGAAGTGCGTCAGCGAGGTGCCGGTCAGCGGCTTGGCGATCGCGCAGCGGCCCTTCCACTTCGGATCGACGAGGTCACGGTAGCCCTTCGGCCACTCGGCTTTCTCCGGCAGCAGCTCGGTGTTGACGATCAGGATGCGGGCGCGCGCCGCGAACGCGGTCCAGCGGCCCTGCGGGTCCTTCCAGCGCGCCGGGATGTCGGCGGCGGCCGGCGACTCGTAGGGCGCGAGCAGGCCCTGCTGGGCCAGCGCCACGGTGTTCGCGAGCTCGTTGTTCCAGAACACGTCGCAGCGCGGGGCTTCGGCTTCGGTGCGGATCGCGCTGACGTGGCCGACGGTCTTGCTGGCCTCGGTGTCGTGCAGCTGGCGCACCGGGATGCCGAGCTCGGTGCCGAACCGGTTGAGCAGCGGCTCGCTGAACTCCTGGTCGAGCGCGACGCGGATCGTCGGGCCGGAGTCGCCGCAGGCCGCGAGCGCGAGCGGTAGCGAGAGAAGGCAGGAGGCGAGGGGTCTGGGCATGCGGCGGGGTCGCGGTCGGGACGGACGAACTGTCCGGCCTCGCGCATTCGAAGCAACAGCCGTACCGGCGGTGCTCGACGCGCTCGCGAGCGGCGACGCCATCGCCGCGCAGTCGCCGCGCCGTCGCGGTTTGGCGCCAGTCTGTCGCAGGCCGCTACGCCAGCGTTACGACAAGCGCAACTCGCGCTGGCATCACCACTCCTGGCGCCAGTACAGGAACACCAGGTCGGCGTGCCAGTCGCTCGCATCCGTTTCGTCGGCGTAACGTGCATGCCGCCACTCGAGGCCGGCGGCGCCGTGTTCGCAGCAGCGGTAGCGCAGGCCGGCGTGTGCATCCATCGTGGTGACGTCCAGGCTGCCGGTGGTGCGGGTCACCGCGGCACCGAGGTCGAACTGCAGTGGCTGCTCGGGCGCCAGCACGAGCGAGAACGTCCAGGTGTGGGTCTGGCCGGTGAAGCCGACCAGCGTCGGCACCGGATCCGGATCGGGGTCGAAGTAGAAGCTCGTGCGCGTGCGCGACACCGTGTCGGCGAAGGTGTAGCCGGCGGCGAGCGCGGTGCTCTTCGTGTTGATGCTGGCGTTGAGGCCGGCGGCGAAGACGTCGAGCCGGTGCGAGGACACCGCGTTGTCGCGATGGCGGTGGCGCGCGAACAGCGTGACGCGTTCGTCGCCGTCGTGCCACTCGAGCGCGGCCTCGGCGGTGCGCGCGCGCTGCGGCGTCAGCTCGCTGAGCGGCACGCCGTCGGTGGCGTAGTCGCGGCCCTCGGCGCGCAGCGTCCACGTCGGCTCGAACTGCCAGCGCAGTGCCGCGAGCACGCCTTCGTCTTCGAGGTGGCCGCGGCGGAAGTCGCCGGGGTCGGCGGTGCCGGGTGACAGCACGCGCAGCTGCTCGCGCGCCAGACCGTAGCCGAGCGTGAGGTCGAAGGTCTCGCCGGGCTGCCAGTCGATCGCGAGCTCGCCGTCGAACAGCCGCTGCACGGTGTCGTCGTCGAGCGTCGTCGTCGTGGTCACGGTCGTCGTCGAGGTCTGCACGTCGACCAGCACCAGGCGCTGGCGCTCCTGCAGATCGCGGTAGCTCATCGTCGTGCGCAGGTGCAGCGACGGTGTCAGCGCCAGCGCGGCGTCGAGCTCGCCGAGTCGCAGTCGGCTCTTGCCGAGGCCCGAGGCGGTCGTCACCGTCGAGAACGGCACGGTGTCGAAGCCGGTGCTGGTGCCGGCGCTCGCGAGGTCGCGATCGAGGTCGCGCACGATGCCCGAGAGCTCGATCGAGAACGGCTCGCCGTCGTGTGCCAGCACCAGGCGGCCGGTCGGGCCGCTGAGCTCGGTGCGCGCCGCGAGGTTCTCGCTCTCGGTGAAGCCCGGGTTGGCGACCGCGGGCTGCGAGTAGTCCCAGCGATCGACCGCGCGCTCGTCGAGGTAGCCGGCGGCGGCGACGAAGCGCAGGCCGGCGAGCTCGCCGCGGATGCCGAGCTCGCCCTCGTGGCTCTCGCGGTGGCGCGGGCTCTGCACGCCGTCGACGACGGTCTGCACCGCCAGGTTGCGGTTGCTGATGCGCTGGGTCAGCCAGTAGCCGTTCTGCTCGCGATCCGAGTAGCTGCCGAAGACCTGCAGCGCGGCCGGTCCGACGCTGAGCGCGGTCGTCCAGTCGCGGCTGCTGCGATCGACGCGGTGGTAGTCGCCGGTCACCGCGTAGAGATAGCTGCCGCGATCGAACCGGCTGTCGAGGTCGAAGCGATCGGCCTTCTTCAGCGCGCCGCCGACGTCCCAGCGCGGGTCGCCGATGCTGTTGCCGTCGAACGACAGGTCGTCGAACCACGACTCGCCGCCGCCGGTGCCGCGCAGCTCGAACGCGCGCAGCGCGACGGTCGGGTGCAGATCGACGTCGGTGCGGTAGGCCTCACGCGAGCCGGCGTAGTGCACGAAGCGGTAGCCGAGCTCGGCGAACCCGCTCCAGTCGACGGTGGTGGTCTCGGTCTGCTGCTCGAGCGCCTCGAGCAGCGGCGAGTCGGGAGTCGGCAGCGGCGGCGCGCCCGAGCCGACGATCGCGAGCAGATGGCTGCCGAGACCGGGTTCGTGGTCGGCACCCGGATGGCAGGCGGCACAGCTGCTGCGCGTGACGCGCGGCACTGCCGGACGCTGCGCGAGCTGGCGGCCGACCGCGCCGGCGTGGGCGCTGAGGTCGCCGTGGCAGGCGGCGCAGACCCGGCCGGCGAGCTCGGGCTGGTCGTTGAGCACGCGGTGCGGCGACTGCAGCAGGCCCTTGGCGGCGCCCGGGTGGCAGACGCGGCACGAGACCTCGGCATCGGGCGGCGGCGCCGGATCCTGGTCGGCCGGATCCTGACCGGTGAGCGGCACGGCGGCGAGCAGTGCCACGATCCATGCCGCGATCCACCCGGCCCTCCCCAGACGCGCTGTCGTCATCGGAACAGGTAGCGCGAGTGGTTGCTGCCGTGCACCTCGGTGTGGCAGCGGATGCAGTTCGTGAACACGGCGCCCGGCGTCTGGTCGTGGAACGCGGGGAAGTCGCCGTGGCACTGCAGGCAGTTCTGCTGCGTGTTGACCTGGTGCAGCATGCGGCGGTTGGTCGCGCCGTGCGGCGTGTGGCAGACGACGCAGCCCTGGCGGCGGCCGGCCTGGTGCGGGAACGGGAACGGCCCGGCGTAGCTGCGATGGCAGCCGACGCAGGCGCGTTCGGTGAGCTGCAGGTCGTAGATCGTGCGGCGGCGACCGGCGCCGTGCACGTCGTGGCACGAGCTGCAGCGGATGCGGCCCTCGGGTACCGGGTGGTGGTTCGGCAGCCGGAACTCGGCCGCGACCGCCGGGTGGCATTCGCCGCAACGCTTCTCGGCGTCGTCGGCGGTGTGGCCGTGCTGCGCGCCGTGCAGCGGTCCGTGGCAGTCGGTGCAGGTGACGCCGCGGCGCAGGTGATCGCCGTAGCGGACGTGCTCGAGCGTGCGGCTGTCGCGATGGCACTGCAGACAGATTTCTGCCTGCGCGTCGGCGCGGTCGCGCCAGGGTGCGAGCAGCTCCTTCCTGCCACCGCCGCGCGCGTGTTCCTCGCCGCCGACGTGGCAGCTGCCGCAGCCGGTCGCGAGCGGTTGGTCGAGACCGCCGAGCGGGCGGTGGGTCGAGCCCGGCATCGTCGCGAACGCGGCGGCGTGGCAGGTCGCGCACAGCCGGTTCGTCGTTGCCGGTGCGGTCGCCGCCGCTACGGCCGCAGCGGCCGCTGGCCGCGCCGCGTGCACCACATGGCAGGTGGTGCAGGTCGCGCCGGCCGAGAGATAGGGCGCGGTTCGACCGGCCCAGTGGAACTCGGTGGCGTCGACCTCCTGGTGACAGCTGCGGCAGGTCGCGATGCCATCGGTGGCGCGGTCGGGCCGGCTGATCAGGCGACCTTCGCCGTCGCTCTGCCAGTGCAGCGAACCGTTGCCGT
>JAGQRB010000800.1 GCA_020425925.1 Planctomycetota bacterium | reverse complement strand
TCGGCCACTCCGCCGTTCGAGGTGGTCGACTTCGAACGGCTCGAGACCAGCGTCGCGCGGGCGCCGCTGCCCGGCTTCGTGAAGCCGGCGAAGGGCTGCTTCTCGGTGCTCGCGCGCGCCGTCGCGACCCGCGACGAGCTGTCGGCGTTCCTGCGCGACCCGCTGGTCGCCGACTACCGCGGGCGCTACCTCGCGATCTACCGCCGGCTGGTCGAGCGCTACCTCGGCGCCGATGTCGACGGCACCGCGTTCGTGGTCGAAGGGCTGCTGCGCGGCCGTCTGGTGACGGTCGAGGCGTTCGCGACCGACACCGAAGTCGTGCCGCTCGGGGTCGTCGACTCGGTCACCGATCCGCAGCACGGCAGCTTCGTCGCGTTCGAGTATCCGTCGGCGCTGCCGGCCGAGGTGCAGCGCCGGCTCGAAGCGGTCACGGCCCGGCTCGGCGCCGCGTTCGGCCTCTGCTGGACGATGTTCAACGTCGAGCTGATGTGGGACGCCGCGACCGACCGGATCTCGATCATCGAGCTCAACGCCCGCATGTGCGGCCAGTTCGCCGACCTCTACGAGAAGGTCGACGGCGTGCACGGCCACCGTCTCGCGCTCGAGCTCGCCTGCGGGCGTCGCCCGGCGTTCCGGCGCGGCAGCGGACCGTGCGCGGTTGCGGCGAGCTATCCGCTGCGGGTGTTCGAGCCGGTGCGCGTCGTGCACGCTCCCGATCCGGGCGAGCTCGCCGCGGCCGTCGCACGGCTGCCGGAGGCGATGGCCTGGAACGAGGTCGCGACCGGCGATCGACTGACCGATTTCGCCAGCTGCGACGACGGCAAGAGCTACCGCTACGCGGTGCTCAACGTCGGTGCCGACAGTCGCGACGGGCTCCAGCAGGCGCGCGACACGTTCGTCGCGGCGGCGGGCTATCGCTTCGAGCGCCTCGTGCCCTGAGGCGTGCCGCGGCGGGGTCTCGAGGCGACCGCTATGCTGGCAGCCGTGCCCTCGCTCCGAACACTGTCCGCAGCCGTCGTCCTGCTCCCGATCCTGATGCTCGGCGGCGCGCCTGCGCGCGCCCAGTCGGGCACGTTGACGCAGTTGCCGAGCGGCAGCGAGCCGCTCGCCTACGGCTCCTCGGTTCTGCCGACGATGGCGTTCGACGCCGCGCGCCGTCGGCTCGTGTTGATGGTCGGCCAGCTGTTCGGCTACGGCATCGACACCTTCGAATACGACGGCGTCAACTGGAACCTGATGTCGTCGCTGTCCACGACCGGCGGTGCGCTGGTCACGGCGAGCAACATGGTCTGGGACGAGGTGCGCCAGAGCTGCCTGGTCGTGACGACTACCGGCCACACGCTCTATCTGTCGGAGTGGCGTCAGGGTTCGTGGCAACCGCTGGCGACGGTGCCGCTGGCGACGCCCGGCACCACGAGCCTCGCGCTCGCGCGCGATCCGCTGCAGAGCCGCGCCGTGATCGTCGCGTCGCCACCGGGGCAGACCTTCGTATTCGACGGTGTGCAGATCACGGCGGCCGGTTCGGGGCCGTTGGCTTCGCTCGCGGCGTTCGATCCGGTACGCGGCCAGGTGGTCGCGCTCGCGGGCGGCAGGGTCCACGCCTGGAACGGCACCGCCTGGACCCTGCTGCCGAACCTCCCGCTCGACCAGGTGCTCGGCATCGCCACCGATCCGGTGCTGCCGCGAGTGCTGGGGATCGGCACGGGCGGACTCTCGGAGTGGACCGGTAGCCGCTGGCGCCGCGCGGTGACGGTGCCGTTCGCGCTGCCCGCCGGCAGGATCCTGGCGATCGACCCGCTGACCGGCGATGCGTTCGTCGTCGCCCTGGCGTCGAACGGTGTCGCCGGCAGCACGTGGCGCTACCGCGAGTTGTCGCCGGTGCCGGGCTACTTCGCGTTCCACGGTGCCGGCTGCGCCGGGCCGCTCGGCGTACCGCGGTGGATCGCACCCGGCGACCCGCCGCGGTTCGCCCGCGAACTCGTGTGCGCGGTGCGCAACGTGCCGACCGGTGCGTCGAACGCGACCATCGCGCTGTTCGGCACCGACGCGGCGAACTGGAACGGCCAGCCGCTGCCGCTCTCGCTCGCGTCGTTGGGCGCGCCCGGGTGCCTGGCATGGCTCGCGCCCGCGTTCGCGCTGCCGATGCTCTCGTCCGGCAACCAGGCGGCGCTGACGATCGGCATGCCGGCCTCACCTGCAGCCGTTGGCCAGCAGTTCTACGTCCAGGCCGCGACGTTGGTCCCGGCCTGGAACGCGCTCGGCGCGGTGTTCAGCGATGCGGCCGTCGGCCACATCGGCACACGCTGAGCGGACGGCGACGATCAGTTGACGTCGACGAGCAGCATCACACCGTTGCTGCTGAGTGCGCCGAGCGCGTTCGCGCCCGGCACCAGCATCGCCGACTGCGCGTAGATGCGGACGCCGGCGAACGTCGCCGACGCCGGCAGCGTCGTCGGCCAGCTCGCCGTGCCGCCCGCCGGCACCAGCACGACGCTGGCATCGAGCGCCAGGTACTGCCGGCAGCCCGGCATGCCGAGACCGGCGAGATCGAGGCCGGGGTTGACCTGGGTGAAACTCAGGATCTGGGCGCCGAGGCCCGAGCTCGCCGGCACGTTCGTGGTCTCGAGCGTGAGCGAGCTGCCGAGCACCGGGCGGGCCGACGCGCTGAGCTGCAGTTCGAACGTATCGGCGGCCGCGATCGAGAACGACGTCGGGATCGAAGTGCTGAGATCGATCGCGCCGGGGTCGAGCGACGTGCCGTCGGGCGAGAAGCCGATCAGGTGGCCGTTGCCGCCGCCGCCGCTGCCGGTCAGGCTCATCTGCGCGAACGCGAAGGTGACGAAGCCGGTGGCCGAGTCGAACTGGAACTGGAACGTGCTCTGGCTGCCGGCGACGTTCCAGTCCGGGACCGCGTCCCAGGTGATGAAGGCGGTCGTGCCGACCTCCTCGAACCAGACCTGACCGCCGGCCGACGGGTCGTAGTCGTGCCAGTTGCGCCAGGTCGCGTACGGCGCGTCGAGGAAGTTCTGCACCACGATCACCGCCGACGTGCCGTTGCCGGCGGCCGTCGAGACGTAGCCGTTCGAGCAGACCTCGAACGCCGGCGTCGTGGTGCCGCCGGTCGGGAACGGGGTCGTCAGGTTCACGGTCGTCACCGTGTCGTCGCCCATCACGAGCGGCGTCGCGCTCGCGGTCGGCGCGGTGTAGGGCGCGAAGCCCGGCACGATCGTGTAGCCGCCGCTGCTCGTCGGCACCATCGTGAAGCTGCTGTTCGAGAGGTCGAAGTTCGCCGGCTGCTGGATGAACTCGTAGAACGATGCGCGCGCGTTGTAGCAGCCTTCACCGTACTCGACCTCGTCGGCGAAGCCGGCCGCGATGCCGAGGTTGCCCGCGACGTTGAGGACGACGAGGCCGGTCGCGGCGTTGAAGCCGCCGACTCGGGCGTAGAGCAGCTGGCCGGCCGTGACGGTGACGGTGACCGACGAACGCGTGCCGCACGAGTCGTCGTTGCAGCCGAGGCTGGTCAGCGCGCCGCAGCCGCCCGAGCCGTCGAACACCTCGAGGCAGGTGTCGAAGCTCGAGCCGCAGGTGTCGAAGGTGGCGCTGCCGGCGGCGTTGGCCTGCGCGACGAACCAGATGTCGGCGCCACCGTTGCCACAGGGCCAGGCGAACGAGGTCGTGGCACCCGCGGTCGAGTAGGGGCCGTAGCTGCCGACCGTCACGGGTTTGGGATCCGTGCAGTCGTCGCCCTGGGCGAGCAGCAGGGTGGGGGACAGACAGAGAGCGACGACGGGGCGCGCGAGTCGGTGCATGGTCGGTTCGGAAAGACGGGAGAGACGGGTTGCCGCGCGGGGACGAGCCCGTGCGGCGGCGAGGCCGAGCCTACCAGGAAACCGCTCCGGCGGCTGGCCTCAGCGCCGCAAGCGCAGCACCGCCTCGCCGAACGCCACCCCGATCCGGGCCAGGATCTTGGCGCTGCCGAGATAGTGGTAGGCCGCGTTCGAGGCGCCGCGCTGCCAGATCCGCTCGTTCTCGGCGCCGACGGTCTCGTCGCGGTAGCGCCGCAGCCACGCCTTCTGCGCCTCGGCGTCCATCGCGCCGTCGGCGTTCGGGCCGTTCGCGTCCTTGGTGCGCAGGCGGCGCTCCATCGCGCGGACCTTGTCGAGGTCGTCGGCGATCGCCTGCAGCTTCGTGTCCCAGAACGGCGCGGTCCCCACCGCGACGACGTTGCCGCGGAACTCCGGCAGCTCGGCCGGGGCCGCCATCGCGGCGCGGAAGCTGCCGTGCACCGGGGCGTAGCGGTCGCCCTCGCGCAGTGCGCCGCCGACACCCATGACGCCGATCACGAACGGCAGCTCGTCGGCGCCGAGATCGCGCCGTACGTCGCGGATGAAGTGGGCGAGCACCTCGGAGTAGGCGTCGTAGCCACCGGGCTTGCCGCGGTCGGGATAGGTGCCGCCGTCGACCATGTCGTTCCAGCCCTGGAACCAGACGAAGCCGGCGAGCTCGAAACCCTGCTCGGAGTCGTACTCGGGACAGACCCGCTTGGGGTCCGCGAGCACGCGCTGCACGTGTTCGATGGTCTTCTGGTAGTAGACCCCGGTGGCCGCGAGCTTGTCGGCTTCGGCCCGTTCGAGCTCGCCCTTGGCCGCGAGCTGCTCGCGCTGCTTCGCCGAAAACACGTAGGGCCCCGCCGACGGCGGCCGGAAGTCGGTGTGCAGCGACTTGCCGCCCCAGGCGCACTTGACCAGCAGCACCGGTGCCTTCGTGGCGGCCGCGACCGTGATGCCGAAGGTGAGCTCGGGGCCGATCTTGTCGCCGGGCTCGGCAGCGTCGCGGCGGGCGCCGAAACCGGCGGTGAGCCGCCCGGTGCCTTCGCCGTCGCCGTCCTGTGCGTTGGTGAGATACGAGACCCAGACGTGCTCGAGCACGCGCGGCTTGCCGTCGTCGTCGACGATCTTCGCGAGCAGCGGCGCGGTGGCCGGGTCGTCGGCGAGGTAGTCGAGCGTCTCGACCTTGGCGTGGCCCTGCATGTTCGACTGGCCGGCGAGCACGTAGACCTGCAGCTTCTGCGCCGCGGCGGTTGCGGCGATCAGCGAGGCGGCGGCGAGCAGACGCACGGCGAACTGGCGGACGGCGAACTGGCTGGTCATGGGGTTTCCTCGGCGCTGGGGCGGGAGCGGCGCGCGAGCAGGTAGTAGACCACGGGCACGAGCACGAGCGTGAACGCGCTCGACACCACGAGCCCGAAGATCAGCGCCCACGCGAGCCCGCTGAAGATCGGATCGAGCGTGATCGGCACCGCGGCCAGGATCGCGGTCAGGGCGGTCAGCACGATCGGTCGCAGCCGCACCGCGCCGCTCTCGACGATCGCCTCCTCGATCGGCGCGCCGCGGCGTTGTGCACCCTGCACGAAGTCGATCAGGATGATCGAGTTGCGGGTCGCGATGCCGGCGAGCGCGATCATCCCGATCATGCCCGTGGCGGTGAAGAACACCGGGTTCGCGACGCCCGCCACCGGCACGTCCATGAGCACGTTGAGCAGCCAGAAGCCCGGCAGGATGCCGAGGATCGTCAACGGGATCGCCAGCATCAGGACGAGCGGCAGCACGTACGACCGGGTTTCGTGGACCAGCAGGATGTAGATCCCGAGACAGGCCGCGAAGAACGCGAGGCCGAGATCGCGGAACGCGTCGAGCGTGATCTTCCACTCGCCCTCGCCGCGCCAGTCGACCGTGAAGCCGTCCGGCAGCTGCCAAGGCTCGCCGCCGCCGATCGTGAGCATGCTGCGGTCCGCGAGCGGACGCGGCGCCGCCGACGGCAGCGCGCTG
>JAGQRB010000799.1 GCA_020425925.1 Planctomycetota bacterium | reverse complement strand
GGCAAAGCAACATTCGTTCTGTAAGAGCGCGCCCATAGTCGGTGAGTCGTTTCACTCAGCGTCCATGGAGAGATAGCGGCGGCCCGTCACCCAGTCCTCGCTGATCTCCATGAGGACCGCGGTGGCAAGCCGGAGAAGAGAGGCGTCGTTGGGGAAGAGCGTCGCAACGCGGGTGCGTCGTAGGAGCTCCTTGTTGAGGCGCTCGAGCATGTTGGTCGTGCGAAGGCAACGGCGGTGCGTCGCCGGGAGCGCGAAGACAGCGAAGCCGTCGGGGACGTTGTCGCGAGCCCACCGGACGAAGTCGGGAGCGGCTTCCGCGTGATCTTCCAGAAGCCTATCAAGAAGCCGTTCGGCCTCGGGTCGGTCTGGAGCGTTGAAGACCGCACGGAGCCCACGAGCGATCGACGGGCGCAACGAGACGGTCGGTACGCGTGGAGCGGCGTTGCGTTGGAGGTGGAACTGGCAGCGCTGCCAGGCGACTCCGGGGAAGCTCGCTGCCAGCGCCTGGCGGAGGCCAGCGTGGTCGTCGCTGACGACGAGCGCGAGCCCATGCAGGCCGCGTTGACGCAGGCTGTCGAGGAAGTCGCGCCAATGGACCTCGGCTTCCGAGCGCGACACACTGACACCGAGGACTGAGCGATGGCCCGCGTCATCGACGCCTGTGGCGATCAAGACGGCGGCGCTCATGACCGAGCCGGCGTGCCGGACCTTCTCGTAGCGGGCATCCAGGACCAGGTAACGGCATCGGCCGAGCTCACGCGACCGCCACTGCTGCAGCTCCTCGTCGAGCGCCGCGGCTGCGCGGGAGACCTGCTGGGACGACACCTGCACTCCGCAGAGCTCCTCGGTGATCGCGGCGACCTTGCGGGTCGAGACGCCCTGCACGTACATCTCGGCGACCGCGAGCTTCAGGGCGCGCTCCGAGCGAATCCCGCGCTCGAGTGCGGTCGGATAGAAGCGCTCGCCCTCGATGGCCTCCCGGACCTGCGGGATCGCGAACTCGATCGCACCGACGCGGGTTGCCACGGTCTTCGGCTTGAAGCCATTGGCGTAGCCTCGTCGCGACTCGGTGCGCTCATTCGGGGCGGCGCCCAGGAACGCGGATCGCTCGATCTTCATGGCCTCGTTCACGAGGACGCGGATCGCATCCGCGATCCCGCCCAGGCCCTGCGTTGCGATGGATTCCAAGACGGCGTCGAGCGTGCTACTTTCGGATTGGTGGGTCACTTCGTTCTGCTTTCGTTGTCGTTAACAAAAGCTGAGCGTCGTGACTCGCCGACTTGAAGCATCCGTCCGCGCCGGCGGTGATCGTCGCGGATGGCCTGGCCACTGCACCCAGGGTGCAGCGCCCAGACCATCCGCGACGACCACCGCCGACCGCGTCAAGCTGCCACGGGCGGTTTACAGAACGCATGCTGCACTACCGTCCACTGGCGCTCGACGCGAACGATCTCGCCCGGAGCTGGCGCATCGACGAGATCTGCGAAGTCGTCGGCAGTCTTCGCCGTGTCTGCCAACTGGACGCCCTTGTCGTAGACCCGGAGTTGATTCGGTCGCTGGCTCTTGCTGTCGGAGCGCCACCACAGCCCGTTCTTCTTCCGCTCCGGGAACGGAGGTTTGTTGACCCTGCGCCATCGAGAGAATCGACAGACGTCTGCGAGGTGTGCTGCATCCCCCGCCGCATCTCGCGCTGCGTCCAGGCGAGCGAGTGCCCACCACATGCCGAAGGTGTCCGCCACTGACGTTGTCCACGGGAGCAGGCCCTCGATGAGCAGTTCCAAGGCGTGCTGAACATCCAGTTGGGAAAGTTCGTGTAGCCGGAAGTTGGGAATGCCGAGCACCCGTGAGATCGACACCTCGATCGCGCACTTCCCAGCTTCGCATCCCGCGTTGGGCCAAAGCTGCACGCGGCAGGCGTCGGAGGGGCGTCGCCACAGTTCGCTCCCGTAGTCGGGGTCCGCCAGGGACCCGTCCGGGAGCTTCTTCGCGAAGTGCCTGTTCCTCACCAGCTCGAAACCGAGCTTCTGCAAGTGCAGCCGGTCTCGTTGCACCGGGGCTTGCAGCAGTGACAACCGCACTGTGTCGATGCAGTTCTCGTCTGCGGGCAGCGCAAGGCGTCGCGAAGCGACGAAGTGCGCCAGCTTGGCCTGATTCGCGATGCCCTGCTGCTGCAGCGCTCGAAACGCTGTCCAGTGCTTCGGCTGCTGTTGCTGCTCGCGCCGCTTTCCGCCCCGGATAGGGGTGCCACTACGGGCTGAGGGTTGCTTCGCCACGGTGCTCTCCCGGAGATTGCGGGCGGAGCAACTGGCGGCTACTGTCTGAGGTCCAACCTGCAGCAGCCCGGCTCCGTCCTGGTTCTGCGATGCGGGCTCCGGGTGTGCAGCCCGGAGCCCGTTCCCTTGCGCTCGGTCGCGGCGCGATAGGTGTTGCCGACGCGCAGCTCATGCCGCCAGCAACCTCTCGATGACAGCGCGATCAAGGCGCACGGCACCGGCCACGAACAGTTCAATGCTTGTTCCGTGTGGCCGACCATATCCCTCGGCCCGCGCGTCGATGGCCGCGACGCCCGGGTCCCGGGTCGCCCTCACCGCGCCTTCGCCCAAGCCCTCCCAACCCGCAGGTCGAGCGTCAGCACATGACGCGCACAGAACTCCGCATTCAACAGACCGTCGTAGATCATCTCCTTCGACCGAACCCGACACGTCACCCCGAGCCCTGACACATCGAGCTTCGCGTCGGTCTCGTCCTCACCGTCGGGAAGCCCCAACTCGCTCCACGCATGCGGCGCCACCAACACCGGTCCGGTGTTGCCGCAATCGAGCTCGAACCACTGCGGTCCGTGTTCACCGGTGATGGCAACGAACAGGTCGAGCCCGGCGCCGCCGGCGGGATGTGCCAGGCGGACCTGGAGCGGCTCAGCCTCGCGAATGCGTTCGGCGAGGCTCCGGTCGGTCTCGACCACGAGGCGGCCGGCGGCCAGCTCGAGTGTGATCGCGTGTCCGGCGAACGTCTGCAGGCTGGCGATGCCACCGATCTGCTTGAGCCCGAAGGCTTCGAGGTCGAGCGCGCCGATCTCGCCGTGATACCGGAACCCCCCGAACTGCAGCGACACTGGACCGGCGCGCTGGCCATCGATGCGCGTGCCGTCGTGTCGGAAACCGGTGCCGCGGCCGAACGGCTTCAAGCCGAGCTCCTTCAGCACGGCGGGGGTGACCACGGTGCCGCCGCCGCCCGAGTCGAACAGGAAGGGCACATCGCGATCGCCGATGCGTGCGTTCAGCGTGCGCAGTGGTCCGAAGTATGGCGCGAGCGTCAGCTGCACCGGGTCCGCATGTGCCTCGGCCCGAACGGGCGCTGGGTCCTGCGGCAAACACGACAGCGAGAGCGCCAGGAGTCCGGTTCGCAACATGCATCGGAGCCTAGCCGCGCGCGGATGCGGCGCCTTGATCGAGATCAAGTTCGCGACCGCGGTGTCCGGCGAGCGCGGATGCGGCTCAGCGTCTCGGGCGTGATGCCGAGGTATGACGCCAGGTGGTAGAGCGGCACGCGTTGCAGCAGCGGCGAGCGTTGCGCCACCAGGTCCCCGTAGCGCTGCTCCGCCGTCTTGGTTCGCATGTCGACTTCCTTCTCGAGCTTGGCGACCAGCTCGCTCTCGGCGGCGCGGCGGGACAGCTCACGCCAGTTCGGGAACTTCGAGAGCAGGCGATCGATCAGGTCGCGGTCGAAACGCAGTACGCGCGAAGCTTCGACGGCGTGCTGCGAGTTCTGCGCGGGGACGCCCTGCATGAACGCGGCGTAGTCGCCGACGGAACCGCCCTCGAGCTCGAACCCCAGGTTGACGTCGCGCGTGTCGCGCACGCAGTGGATGCGTACGAGCCCGCGGACCAGGAAGCCCAGCCAGTGCACCGGTTCTCCCTCCCGCACTAGCACGTCGCCGGCCGCGTAGTCCACCCGGCGCGCCGAGTGCAACAGCTCCAGCGACTCGGGTTCCGGCTCGAAGCCGTGGGCTGCCATCGCCCGCAGAAAGTCGTCGGTGTCATTCATGACCCGACTACCCGCCCCCGGACTCGAGGTGCACGACGACTCGGCCGCTGACGCTTCGCTGCTCCACGGCGATGTGTGCCGCGGCGATCTCGTCCAGCGCGTAGCGCGCGTCGATGCGCGGGCCGGGCCATCCGCTCGCGAGCGCCGCGTTCAGGTCGCTGGCGGCGGCCCGCTTCGCCTCGGCCGGGAAGTCGTCGCTGCCGAGGAAGTCGATGCGCACGTTCTTGAAGACCAGCAGCCAGAACGGAATCGTGGGCTCGGCTGCCCGAGTCGCGTAGGCGGCGATCGAGCCACCTTGCCTCAGGACTCGTTCGTCCACGAAGACGTTGGCATCGAACGCGACTTCGACCACGTGGTCGATGCCACCCGGAGCCTGCGCCAGGACGAGCTCGACGACCTCGTCACTGGAGGCGTTGTCAGTCCGCAAGACCACGTGAGCACCGGCGGCGCGCGCCTGGGCTGCATCGGCCTCCGTTCGAACCGTGGCGATCACGTTCGCGCCGCCGTGGCGCGCCATCGCGACGGCGCACTGCCCGACGGCGCCGGCGCCGCCCTGGACCAGCACGATGCGGTCTTTCACCGGGCCGGCCACGAACACGGCGCGGTGTCCGGTGATGCCCGGGATTCCGAGGCAGGCACCGACCTCGAACGAGACGCCCTCCGGCAGCGGCCAAGCCTGCGTCGACGGCACGGCGACGAACTCCGCTGCCGTGCCGAACGGGCGTTCGCTCTGCGCCCCGAAGCACCAGACGCGCTGACCGATCCGCGCCGGGTCGACGCCTTCGCCGACGGCTTCGATGGTCCCGGCGCCATCGCTGTGGGGAATCACGCGCGGGTAGGGCATGCCGATGCCGAACGCATCGGAGCGCTTCTTGACCTCCCCGGGATTGACCCCCGAGGCCGCGACGCGGATCCGCACCTCTCCCGGCGCGGGGCTCGGCGCGGTCATCTCGCCGACGACGAGCACCTCGCTCGCGGCGCCCTGCTGTTCGTACCATGCGGCTCGCATCGAGCCGGATCCTACTGCCGCGGCCCCTACTCGTGAGGCAGCATCGCGAGCAGCTCTTCGTGCTTCGGCACCTTGCCGCTCACGACGACCTTGCCGTCGACCACGAGCGCCGGCGTGAACATGACCCCGAAGTCGGCGAACTTCAGCAGGTCGGTCACCTTCTCGAACTCGTACTCGAGACCGAGCTCGTCCGCGGCGGCCACCGCGGCTTTGGTGAGGTTCTCGCACTTGGCACAACCGGTGCCGAGGATCTGGAGCTTGTGCATGTCGATACTCAATTCGTGGCCACGATGCCGAACACCCAGCCGGTGGCGGTGGCCAACGACACCACGAGCAGGGCGAAAGTCAGGGTCTTCTTCCAGCCGAGGATGGAGGCGATGACGAGCATGCTCGGCAGGCTCAGCGCCGGCCCGGCGAGCAGCAGGGCGAGCGCGGGCCCCTTGCCCATGCCGTTGCCGATGAGGCCTTGCAGGATCGGCACCTCGGTCAGGGTCGCGAAGTACATCAGCGCGCCGGACACGGCGGCGAACAGCGTCGCGAGCAGCGAATTGCCGCCGACCGCGGCGGCGATCCAGTCGCTCGGGATCAACGCTTCGTGGCCGGGGCGCCCGAGCAGGAAGCCCGCGACCAGCACGCCGCCGATGAGCAGCGGGAAGATCAGCTTGGCGTAGCTCCAGGTCTGATCGAACCACTCACCGGCTTCGCCGTCGCGACCGGCGGTGCTGAACGCGAGTCCGACGACGGCGAGCAGCATGGCGAGCTCCGGCACGTCGGGTAACGCGAAGGCCGCTGTCGCCACGGCGACGATCGTGAGCAGGATCCGGATCCCGGGCAATCCGATCCAACGCCACGCCATGCCGGCGAACGCGATGCCCGCGGTTGCGGTCAGCGGCCACTTCTGCGCGAAGACCGCGGCGAAGAAGCCGTCGGGTTGCCGTGGGTTCGCCCAGTTCGCGAACACCAGCACGGCGACCATCGCGGTGAAGAACAGCGCCGTCTGCCACAGCGGACGGGTTGCTGGCGGTTCCGGGATCTCGGCCATGCGCGCATCGCGGTCGCGTTGGTCGCGCCGGAACAACGCCGCCATCAGCAGCCCGAGCACGACGCTGAAGAGCACCGCGGCGATCGCGCGCGCGAGTCCGAGCTCGACGCCGAGGATCTTGGCGGTGAGCACGATCGCCAGCACGTTGATCGCCGGCCCCGAGTAGAGGAACGCGCTCGCGGGGCCGAGGCCGGCGCCCATGCGGTAGATGCCGGCGAACAGCGGCAGCACGGTGCACGAGCAGACCGCGAGCACGGTGCCGGACACCGACGCGACGCCGTAGGCGATGGTGCGATTCGCCTTCGGGCCGAGGTATCGGATCACCGACGCCTGCGAGACGAACGCGGCGATCGCGCCGGCGATCCAGAACACGGGCAGCAGACACAGCACGACGTGCTCGCGCGCGTAGTCGTGCGCGAGGTGGAGCGACTCGTCGACGGCGTTCTCGAACCGGGGCGTCCCGAGCGGCAGGAAGTAGAGGCCCGCGAACACTGCCGCGAAGAGCAGCAGCCGTCGCCATTCCGTGCTCGTTGGCTGCACGATCGGTGAACCTGCGGACGGCGTCGGCATTTCGAAGAACGCCGAAATACGCCCGTTGGCGTAGGGGTCGGGTTTCACGACGACGGCCGCCCGCTAGGCTCCCGGACGATCCCGCACCTCGCGCCATCCGTCAGACCTCAGCGAAATGACTCCCCAAGCCAACCACGACGAACGCATCGCCGACATGATCTTCGGCTCCGTCTACCCGCACTACGTCACCAAGGTCGTCAAGAAGGGGCGAACCGAAGAGGAGCTGCAGGAGGTCCTCGCGTGGCTGACCGGGTTCACCAAAGCGAAACTCCAGAAGCACATCACGAAGAAGTCGACGATGGCAGCCTTCTTCGCGGACGCCAAGCTCAACCCCAACGCATCGAGCATCACCGGGGTGATCTGCGGCTACCGGGTCGAGGAGATCGAGAACCCCCTGACCCAGAAGGTGCGCTACATGGACAAGCTCGTCGACGAGCTCGCGAAGGGGAAGAAGATGGAGAAGATCCTGCGGTCGTAGGCGGCTTCCCCGGCAGGAGGCCCACCTGGCGCGCGCCGCAGGTCGATTGGCGGATCCTGCGAGTGCCCGGTGCCGGCGACGGACTACCCTGTCCTTCGAGACCCGGCCCGCCGCCATGAACGATCGCTTCCAGATCTCCGAGCTGCTGCTGCAACTGCTCGAGGACCGCGGCGTTCGCCCGCGCGTGCTCGCGGCGCGCGCCGGGCTGCCGCGCGGGTTCTTCGCGCAGGGGCGGGTGCTGGTGACGACACGCGAGCTGTTCGCGGTCTGGCGCGCGGTCGGTGAGTTGAGCGTCGACCCGGCGATCGGCTTGGAGATCGGTGCGGAGCCGCGGCTGGAGCGCTACGACGCCGTCGCGATCGCCGCCGTCTGCAGTCGGTCGTTCCGCGACGCGCTCGATCGCATGGCGCGCTTCAAGCAGCTGCTGTGCCCGGAGGAGCTCCGCATCGAGATCGAAGGCGACGAGGCGGCGGTCGAGTTCGTGTTCCTGGCGGCGACCGACGAGCAGCCCGAGGTTCTCGTCGACCTGTGCTTCGCCCGGATCTTCGCGATCGCACGGCGCGGCAACGACCGGATCACGAAGGCGTTGCGCGTCGAGCTCGAGCGTCCGGTCCGCGAGCGCGCACTGCTGGAGCGTCACTTCGGTTGCCGGGTCCGGTTCGGCAGCGAGCGCAACGCGCTCATCTTCCGCAAGAGTGACCTCGACCTGCCGTTCGTCACGCACAACCGCGAGCTGCTGCAGGTGGTCCTGGGGCATCTCGAGAAGGAACTCGAGGGCCGCTCGCGCGGCCAGGGCATCGGCGACCAGGTCAACGTGGCGCTGAAGCGATCGCTCGCGGGGCGACGGCCGACGCTGGCGGAGGTCGCCGAAGACCTCGGCATGAGCACGCGCACGCTGCAGCGACGGCTCGGCGACGCGGGACTGTCGTTCCAGCAGCAGGTCGAACAGGCCCGCCGCGAACTCGCGCATCACTACCTCGGGGAGACCGAGGTCGAGCTCAAGCAGGCCGCCTACCTGTTGGGATACGAGGACGCGAACTCGTTCTTCCGGGCCTTCCAGGCCTGGGAGGGCACGACGCCCGGCGACTGGCGGACGCAGCATCAGCAAGTCCGAAGGCAACCCATGAGGTCGAAGTGAACGAACCCGACACAGCTTCCCAGGACATGCGGATCCAGCGCGCCGGCTCGGCGAAGGCCGTGCAAGGACCGAGCGACTGGTTCACCGGCAATGTCCGCATCGACTGGATCTTCAACGCTCCCGCGCCAGCGCGCGTCGGCGTCGTGGTCAACTTCGAGCCCGGAGCCCGCACCAACTGGCACAGCCACCCGCTGGGGCAGATCCTGCTGGTGACCGACGGCGTCGGGTGGACGCAATGCGAGGGTGGTCCACGGACCGAGATCCGCCCGGGCGACCTGATCTGGTGCAACTGCGGTCGCCGGCACTGGCACGGTGCGACGGACCGCACGGCGATGCAGCACGTCGCGATCAACGAGGCGCTCGACGGCAAGCCGGTCGACTGGATGGAGCCGGTCTCGGACGAGCAGTACTTCGCCGGTCCGATCCAGCGCGACTGATTCCGGCGTCCGAACGTCTGGAGTGGCGTCTTCTGCGAGTCGTTCGGCGCGCTGTGCTAGTGAGGCGGCCGCGTCCGCGACCTAAGTTCGACGGCGATGAGAGACATCGATCGAGCGCTGATTCTCGCGATCGTGCTGTCGGCTTCCGGCTGCGCCGCGACTCCCTCTTCGGTGCGATCGTCGCCGTCCGATGCGGTTCGGGTCGTGCACGCGGGTGACCGCGCTGTCGGCCCCGGACCGACCGAGTGGTTCACCGGCTCGGCCCGCGTCGAGATGCTGTTCGCGGCCTCGTCACCGTCGCGCGTCGGCGGCGCGACCGTGAGCTTCGACCCGGGGGCCCGCACGCTCTGGCACACCCACCCGCTCGGCCCGACGTTGCTCGTCACCGAGGGGCGCGGCTGGGTGCAGAGCTGGGGTTGCCCGGCGCAGCCGATCGGCGCCGGCGGCGTGATCTCGATCCCGGCCGGCGTGAAGCACTGGCACGGCGCCGCCAGCGATGCGGCGATGTCGCACATCGCGATCCAGGAAGCGCTCGGCGGTACCGCGGTGCATTGGCTGGAGGCGGTGTCCGACGAGCAGTACCCCGAGTAGTCCGCGAGGAACCCCATGCCACACGTCATCGTCAAGCTCTGGCCCGGCAAGTCGCAGCAGCAGAAGCAGCGCCTCGCCGACGCGATCACGCGCGCTGTAACGAAGGAACTCGGCTACGGCGACGAGTCCGTGTCCGTCGGCTTCGAGGAGATCGCGGCGCAAGAATGGAAGCGGAAGGTCTACGACCCGGACATCGTCGGTCGCGCTGACACCCTGCTGAAGAAGCCGGGCTACTCGATGTAGCAGCCATGATCGGCACAGTCGAATCAGGGTGTCGAACCCGGCCTCAGGACGGCCCTGAGGATCGCGGCGGTGCTGCTCGGCCGCACCGGATCGACGAGCCTCGCGCCGGGCGCGCGCCGAATGTCCTCACCTATCCAAACCCCCTGACAAGGAAGAACCATGAAGGGCACCGTCCTCCATTCCCCTGGTGACATCCGTTTCGAGAGTGTCGACGATCCGACGATCGTCGAGCCGACCGATGCCGTGATTCGCATTGCGGCGACCTGCGTCTGCGGTTCCGACCTGTGGCCCTACCGCGGGCTCCAGCCGATCGAAGGGCCGACCCGCATGGGTCACGAATACTGTGGCTACGTCGAGGAAGTCGGCAAGTCGGTCACCTCGATCAAACCGGGTCAGTTTGTCGTCGGCTCGTTCGCGACGTCGGACAACACCTGCCCGCACTGCACCTACGGCTACCAGTCGTCGTGCGCCAGGCGCGAGTTCATCTCGATGGCCCAGTCGCCGGTGCTGCGCGTACCGCTGGCGGATGGAACGCTGGTGCCGACGCGCGAGGCGCCACCCAAGGACGCGATTCCGAGCCTGCTCACGACCTCCGACGTGCTCGGCACGGGTTGGTTCGCGGCGGACGCGGCCAACGTCGAGCCCGGCGCGACGGTCGTGGTGGTCGGCGACGGTGCCGTCGGTCTGCTCGGCGTGATGTCCGCAAAGCAGATGGGGGCCGAGCGGATCATCGCGATGAGTCGGCACGAGTCGCGCCAGAAGCTCGCGCGTGAGTTCGGTGCAACCGACATCGTGGCGGAGCGCGGCGACGACGGCGTCGCCCGCATCCTCGACATGACGGACGGCATCGGGGCGGACTCGGTGCTCGAGTGCGTCGGCATGCAGGAGTCGATGCTGCAGGCGATCCGCTCGACGCGCCGCGGTGGCCACGTCTCGTTCGTCGGCGTGCCGCACGGCGTCGAGCTGCACGGGGAAGAGCTGTTCTTCTCGCACGTGCACCTCCACGGTGGGCCGGCGCCGGTTCGGCGCTATCTGCCGAAGCTCATCGAGCTCGTGGTGGACGGGCAGATCGATCCGGGCAAGGTCTTCGACCTGAGGCTGCCCCTGGATCAGGTGGCCGAGGGCTATCGCGCGATGGACGAACGTCGCGCGATCAAGGCGTTGCTGCAGCCCTGAGCGGCCTACGCCGACCTGGTCGCCTGGCTCGGCGCGAGCAGTTCGGCGACCATCGTCTGACCCTCCCGTTCGGCATCGTCCGCCGGCGTGTTGCCCCAGCGGTCGCGACACGCGGCCGAGGCGCCGAGGCCGAGCAGGCAGCGAACCGCATCGATGCGGCCTTCCGACGCCGCGAGGTGCAGCGGCGTACGGCCGTCGTAGTCCGATGCGTCGACGTCGGCGCCGCGCAGCACGAGGCGCTGGATGCCTTCGCAGTCACCCTCGCTCGCTGCCCAGCACAGATCGACGAGCAGCTGGCGATCGTCGACCTTCGAGCGCCGGCGCGGATCGGCCTTCTGTCGCACGCCGCCGCCGAGGCCGTCGTAGACGTGGAAGTTGAAGCGCTCGACCAGTCGCCGGCAGAACTCGATGCCCCGCACGCTGTTGCCCTGGGCGTCGAGCCGCGGCGACCAGGTGCAGATGCCCATGACGTTGGGCACGACGGTCAGCACCACGCCGGACACGCCGCTCTTCGCGGGCAGTCCGATGCGGAACGCCCACTCGCCCGAGTAGTCGTACATCCCGCACGACAGCATCAGCGACAGGCAGCTCTGCACGGTCCGGGCGCTAATGACCTGCTCACCCGTCACAGGGCACATGCCGCCGTTCGCCAGCGTCGCGGCGACGACCGCGAGCGAATCGCACGTCATCTCGAGCGAGCAGCACTGGAAGTAGAACTCGAGACCCTCGACGAGATTCGCGCCTGCCGGCAGCGCGCGGTGCTCGCGCATCGAGTAGCCGAGCGCGAAGTTGCGGTCCGCGGTGGCGCGCTCGGACAGGTAGGTCGCGTTGCTGAAGCCGGGCCGCACGCCGCCGGCGAGCCGGGTCCACATCGAGGTGACGTGATCGAACCGATCCGAGATCGGTTCGTTCTGCTGGATCAGCATGCTGCTCATGATCCCGCCGGCGTTGATCATCGGGTTGTGCGGCACGCCGTCGCGGTTGAGCGCCAGCTCGTTGAAGCTCACGCCGCTCGGTTCACAACCCATGTGGCGGTGAACCGCCGCTTCGCCGAGCTCCTCGAGCGCGAAACAGTAGTTCAGCGGCTTCGAGACCGACTGGATGCAGAACGGCGTCTCGGCATCACCGAGCGCCACCCGCTGACCATCGATCGTGCAGAGGGCGAGCCCGAACTGCTCCGGGGCGACGCGGCCCAGCTGCGGGATGTAGTCCGCGACCTTGCCGCCACGTTCGAGCTCCGCTTCGGCGAACACCTCGCGCACGCTGGCGGCGAAATCGCCGAACTCGGGGAGGATCAGGTGTCCCGAGATCGCGGCCTCGAGCACGAGCAGACCCTGGCGGGTCAGATCGAAGAACGACGGCTCGTCGAGGGTGGCGTCGCGCGGCAGCTCCTCGAGTCCGGCCACCAGCGCCCGCAGCCGGGGGTCCTCGCGGCGGAGACCGCACTCGGACAGCGCGCGGAACACCTCGGTCACGCGCGCCCGGTCCTCGCCGGGCAGCAGCAGACTCTGGAAGATGCGGCGTTGGCGCGCCGCATGCTGAGAGGGGTTGGGTAGCTGGATCGTCATCGCGGTACGGCTAGTCGAAGTAGGCAGTGGAGGGGAGGTCGTCGTCGGACGCGGTCCGGCCGGGTGCCGGCGCGGTTGCCTCGACGGCTTCGAACCAGGTCGGCGAGTAGGCCCGCTCGTTGTGCTCGAAGACGTCGATGCCCGCGAGCTCGACGTCGTCGTCGACCCGGAGCGGGGTGACGGCACGGGTGACGACCAGCACGAGGGCGGTACCCGCCGCGGCGAAGGCTGCCGCCGCGACCACCGAGACGCCCTGTGCCAGCATCAGGTCGAAGTTCCCGGTCAGCAGTCCGTCGGCGCCGTCGGGGTTGGCTGCCTTGGTCGCGAAGACGCCGGTGAGCAGCGCGCCGACCGCGCCGCCGATGCCGTGACACGCGAATACGTCGAGCGCATCGTCGACCCGGGTGCTGCGCATCATCGCGATCGCGACATAGCTCGCCACCGAAGCGAGCGCACCGATGCAGACGGCGGCGAGCGGCGAGACGAAGCCGGCGCCCGGGGTGATTGCCACCAGGCCGACGACGGCACCGATCGCGGCGCCGGTGATCGACGGCTTGCCGAGGTGCCACATATCGAGCACCATCCAGGTCGCGACCGCGGCGGCCGCCCCGAGCATCGTCGTGATCACGGCGAGCGCGGCGATGCCGTCGGCGGCCAGCGCCGATCCGGCATTGAAGCCGAACCAGCCGAACCACAGCAACGCGGCGCCGAGCACGACCAGCGGCACGTTGTGCGCGGCTTCACCCTCGCTGGGCTGCTGGCGTCGACCGACGAACCCGGCGGCGACCAGGGCCGCGACCCCTGCGCTGACGTGCACGACGGTGCCGCCGGCGAAGTCGATCGCGCCGAGGTCGGCGATCCAGCCCTGCGGTCCCCACACCCAGTGAGCCAGCGGTGCGTAGACCACGAGCATCCAGAGCGCGATGAACAGCGTGTAGGCCTTGAACCGCATCCGGCCCACGACGGCGCCGGAGATGATCGCCGGCGTGATCACCGCGAACATCATCTGGAAGACGACGAAGCCGAGGTGCGGCACCGTCTCGCCGTAGTCGGGGTTCGGCGTCGCGCCGACACCCTGCAGGCCCAGCCACTCGAAGCCGCCGATCAGGCAGTTGCCCGACCCGAACGCCAGCGAGTAGCCGAGGAGCGCCCAGAGCACGCTGCCCACACCGAGCGACACGAAGCTCATCTTGATGGTGTTGAGAACCTGGCTCGAGCGCACCAGGCCGCCGTAGAAGAAGGCGAGCCCGGGCGTCATCAGCAGGACGAGCGCGGTGCTCACGAGCACCCACGCGGTGTTGCCGGAGTCGATCATGGCTGGTGTCCTCGTCGGACCTCGGTCGGGTTGTCAGGCGACGGCGGCGGTGCTGCTCGGCGCGCAGATGGTCTCGAGCAGCAAGGCGCACACCGTGTAGGGGTCGCAGTTGGCGCCGGGGCGGCGGTCCTCGAGGTAGCCCTTGCCCTCGATCTGCACCGAGCGCGGGATGCGGATCGACGCGCCGCGATCGGCGACGCCGCTGCGGAACTCGTCGATCGCGCAGGTTTCGTGCTGCCCGGTCAGGCGATTCTCGTTGCCGTGGCCGTAGCCACGGATGTGCTCGGCATGGCGCAGCGCGAGCCGCTCGACGGCATCGCGGATCGCGGCCATGCCGGTCGCGGCGTTCCGCATCGACGCGGTCGAGAAGTTGGTGTGGTTGCCCGCACCGTTCCAGTCACCCTGCACGGGCTTCGGATCGAGGCGCGGTTCGACCCCGTGGTCCTCGCCGACGCGGCGCAGCAGCCAGCGCGCGAGCACGAGCTGGTCCGACACGTGCAGCACGTCCGGGCTCTCGCCGTCGAGGCCGCGGTAGCCGATCTGGAACTCCCACTGGCCCGGCATGACCTCGGCGTTGGTGCCGTAGAGCATGAGACCGGCGTCGATGCAGGCCTGGGTGTGCGCCTCGACGAACTCGCGGCCGAAGATCCGATCGGAGCCGACGCCGCAGTAGAACGGGCCCTGCGCCTTCTGCGCGCTGCCGTCGGCGGGGAAGCCGTACGGGCGATCGCCCCGGAACAGCGTGTATTCCTGTTCGAAGCCGACCCACGGATCGAGCTCGGCGCCGCCGTTGTCGAGCGCCGCGCGGAGTCGGGCGCGCGTGTTGGTGGCGTGCGGCTGGCCGTTCGGCGAGAACACCTCGCAGAGGATCAGGCGGGCATCGCCGCCGCGGATCGGATCCCGGACGACGCGCACCGGACGCAGGATCAGGTCGGAATCGTGCCCCGTCGCCTGGTAGGTCGACGAGCCGTCGAAGCCCCATTCCGGATAGGCCGCGGCAACGAAGCTGTCCGACTCGTCGACGGCGACGATGCGGGACTTGGAACGGACCTGCTGGGTGGGGTTCTCCCCGTCCAGCCAGATGTACTCGGCTTGGCGCATGATGGTGATCTCTCGTGATTCGGGTCGGTCTGGATGTCTGGAGCGGCACCGCTCGGCGCCTTCGCCAACCCCTGCGCAGAACCCGGTTCGAGCGGCTCACACCGCGTCGAAGTTCGCGCCGCGATCCGTTCCCGACGTGTGCCAAAGCCGTCACGACGCAGATGGCGTCCACTGCACGCGTGTCGCCGCGCTATCTGTTTCGGGACCCGATTGGAGGACCCGATGCCGATCTCGAAACTGAGCCTGATCTCCCTTCTCGCGTTCCCGCTGTTCGCCCAGGAACCCGCCACCGAAACGCCGGTCGCCACCGATGCCGCGAGTGCGAAGCAGAAAGAAGAGCCGAAGACGCTGCAGCTCGGTCAGCGGGTCAACGGTGAGCTGACGCTGGTCGACATCGACGGCAAGCCCCAGAACGCCCACAAGCTGATGGGCAAGATCACGGTCGTCAACTTCTACTCGATCCAGTGCCCGATCCAGCGGGCGTGGGACGGTCGGCTGGCGGCGATCCAGGGCGACTTCGAGAAGGACGGCGTCGTGTTCCTGCACATCGACAGCAACCACACCGAGATCGGCAAGGAGCCGCAGCAGACCGAGGGCGATGCCAAGCCGTACGCGAACGTGCGCGAGCACCTGACGAAGCAGAAGCTGCCGTTCCGTGTGCTGCTCGACCACGGCAACAAGGTCGCCGATCTGTTCGATGCGCAGGCGACGCCGCACGTCTACGTGTTCGGCAAGGACGGCAAGCTGGTCTACAAGGGTCTGGTCGACGACGATCAGAAGGACCGGCGCGCCGGTGAGCGCAACGACTACCTGCGCGACACCCTGGCGCAGCTGCTGAAGGGCGAGAAGGTCGAGCCGTTCGAGACCAAGGCGGTCGGCTGCTCGATCAAGCGCCTGCCGAAGGCCGGCGCGGGCGAGGGTCAGCGTCAGGGCCAGGGACGCGGGCGCGGCGGGCGACGTCAGCGCGAGGGCGGCGGCGGCCGGTGAGCGGTCGCGCTCGACGGTTGCTGTCGACGTCGCTGCTCGCCGCGCTGTGTGGCGGATGCGGCGACGCCGCGGCTACCGCCAACCAGACCTCCGAGCCGGCCCGGGCTCCGGCTGTGATCGAGGCGCGCGACGCGCACGGCGTTGCGGCGTACCTCGCCGAGCAGCGCGGCAAGCCGCTGCTGGTCAACTTCTGGGCGACGTGGTGTGGGCCTTGCGTCGCCGAGCTGCCGGACCTGCTCGCGGCGACACGCGCCTTCCGTGCCGACGGCGGCGTGGTCGTCGGCGTGGCGATGGAGCAGATGGGCATCGACTCTTCCGTCGACGAAGCGGTTGCGCGTGCCGGGGCGAAGGCCGAGCAGCTCGGCCTCGACTTCGTCAATCTCGTCTGCACGACGGACGAGATGATCGTCGTGCGCGACGAGCTCGGCGTCTCGCTCGGGGCGCTGCCGCAGACGCTGGCCTACGACCGGCAGGGGCAGATCGTCGAGCAGCACGAGGGCAAGGCCAGCGCGGCGCAGTTCGCGGCGCTGGCGGCCGCCGCCGCGAAGCGCTGACGCCGCTTCTGCGCACTTCGACCGGAATCTCGCCACGCGCGATGCCCGGCGGGCGTTGAACGCAGTTGTCGCGAATCGGAGGTTGCCCGTGAGTCAGCAAGGCCGCCAGGCGTTCGAGTCCACCATCCAGACCCTGAAGGGCGAGATCGCCAACGTCGGCGCGCACCTCGCGATCGACGCCGGCGCGCGGCAGGCCTACGCGCTGCGCATCGAGGAGATGGCGAACGAGTTGCGCACGCAGGCGACCAGCGGCCGGATCACCTGGTCGCAGGCCGCCGAGCAGGCGCAGCAGACCCGCAACACGATCATGGAGGTGATCCGCGGGCGCAGCACGCCGGTCGGCCGCGCGCTGGCCGAGAGCCTGAAGCGCGAGGGCAAGACGCTCAACGAGCTGGTGGCGCGCAAGGCGATGGAGCTGTTCGGTGCGGGCGTCGACTTCAACAAGCTCAATCCCGTCCAGAAGAACCAGGTCTACGCCGCGATCGTGAAGTCCGCGGGCAAGTCGAACCCGAAGATCACGGCGGCGATGCGGACGGCGTCGCGGGCCGGCCGCGCGCTGCTCTTCCTGTCGATCGCCGTCTCGGTCTACACCGTCGCGACCGCGGACGATCCGGCGGCGGCGGCGAAGCGCGAGATCGCGGTCACCGGCGCCGGCATCGGCGGCGGCATCCTCGGCGGCGCGGCTGCCGGCCTGGCCTGCGGGCCCGGTGCACCGGTGTGCGTCGGGATCGGCGCGTTCGTCGGCGGCGCGTTGGCGGCCTTCGGCGTCGACGCCCTCTGGTAGGCACTCACGTCACGGCCGGGCTCCGCCCGGCGCGGAGGCGTTCGATCTCGGGCACCAGGTCGCGCCACGGCTCGCGCCCGATGTCGAACGGCACCCACGATGGACGTGTCCATCGCGGTCGGGCGAGGCGCCGGACGATCGCCCGCGCCAGCGACCTGCCGTCGAAGCCGCGCCATTCCCCGGCAGCACTCGCCGCGTTGCGCCACAGCACCGGCGCCACCTCGCGCGCCCGGATGCGCGCCAGCTCGGCGATCGGATACGGCGACGACGCGAGAATCGCGGCGATCCGCGCGAGCGCGGTGCGGTCGAGTTCGGTGTCGAGGTAGAGCTCGGACAGCGCGAGCCACACCGGCCGCCGCGCCGCCAGCTCCGGTCGTGCGAGAGGCAACGTCACCGCGGTGTGTGCGACGAGAGACACCAGTTCACGCGACGCCGAATCGTACGGCGGCGGATCCGTCGTTCCAGGCATCGGCGCGTTCGGCCAGGGATATGTCGCGAACTGCGAATGCGCCTGGGTGCGCGATCCGTAGCTTCTCGCTCGTTCGAGAGGGCTGTTCCTTCTTCGAATGCGGAGTCTGGCCATGACGGAGATCGACACTTCAGCACCGGTGCTCGTAACCGGTGCCAGCGGCTACATCGCTGGCTGGCTCGTTGCAAGACTGCTCTCCGAAGGGCACACCGTGCATGCCGCGGTGCGCAGTCCGGATGATCCGACCAAGGTGGGTCATCTGGACGAGATGGCGCGCGACTCGTCCGGGTCGATTCGCTACTTCGGTGCCGATCTGCTCCGGCCGGGTTCCTACGCCGAGGCGATGCAGGATTGCGAACTCGTGTTCCATACCGCTTCGCCCTTCATGTCGAAGGTCGAGGACCCGATCAAGCAGCTGATCGAGCCGGCCCAGCTCGGAACGCGCAACGTCCTCGAGCAGGCGAACGGCGTCGCTTCGGTTCGGCGAGTGGTATTGACCAGCAGCTGCGCCGCGATCTACAGCGACAACTCGAACCTCGCAGAAACGCCGAATGGCGTCTTCACAGAGGAGATCTGGAACACGAGTTCTTCGGTCGACCACCAACCCTACTCGTACTCCAAGACGCTCGCCGAGCGCGAGGCCTGGCGGATCGCCGACGCCCAGGAGCGGTGGGACCTGGTCACGGTCAATCCATCGATCGTGCTCGGCCCGAGCAAGAACCCGCGCGCATCATCGGAGAGCTTCAACATGGTCAAGCAGTTCGGCGATGGCACCCTGAAGACTGGCGTGCCGCGCATGGGTTTCGGCTTCGTCGACGTCCGCGACGTCGCCGAGGTGCACTACCGCGCCGGGTTCACGCCGGCTGCGAGCGGGCGCTATCTCGTCTCCGGCCACGACTCGGACCTGGCCGAGATCGGGGTGATCCTGCGTGCGTCATTCGGCGATCGCTTCCCGTTCCCGCCGCGTATCCTGCCCAAGTGGCTCCTGTGGCTCGTCGGCCCCATGTTCAACAAGTGGCTGACTCGCAAGATCGTCAGTCGCAACGTCGATCTGCCCTGGCGCGGTGACCACGGCAAGGCGAAGCGTGACCTCGGCATCGAGTTCCGGCCGCTGAAGGAATCGGTGGTCGAGTTCTTCCAGCAGATGATCGACATCGGGGCCGTGAAGGCGCGGGCGTGATGCCGACCCGGCGCCGAGGCCGTGTCAGGGCGTGGACGCACCTCGCTCGCCCGTCCCCTCCGTCCCGTCACCACCCGGCCCTGGCCCGACACCGAGCGCCTTGCCCAACGTGACCACGGCGTGCAGCAGCGCGGCCTGGCCCTGTTCGCAGTCCTCCTCGGCCAGATCGCGGCTGCGCTGCGTGTCGAGCAGGTCGCTGTATTCGAGCACACCCGACCGGAACTGTTCGTCGGCGAGCTCGGCGGCATGGCGCGCGCTGTCGCGCGCGGTCCGCAGCGCCGCGAGCTGTCGGCGCCAGCGGGCGACGCGGACCAGCGCGATCTCGACGTCACCGAGCGCCGCGATGACGGTTCCCTCGTAGGCGGCGAGCGCCTGTCGGGTGCGCGCATCCTGCTGGTCGATCGCGGCGCGCACGCGACCGAAGTCGAACAGCGGCCAGCGCAGCGCCGGCCCGATCGCCCAGAAGCGGCTGTCGGCCTGCGGCAGGTCGGCGATGTCCTGCGCCTGCAGACCGAACGCGCCGGTGAGGCTGAAGCGCGGATACAGCTCGGCGGTCGCGACGCCGATGCGGGCGGTCGCGGCCGCGAGGCGGCGTTCGGCGGCGGCGACATCGGGGCGGCGCGCCAGCGTTGCCGCCGGCACGTCGATCGCGAGCACGTCGGGCACTGCCGGCAGACGGCCTTCGCCGAGCGTCGTGGTCAGCTCGCCCGGCAGCACGCCGAGCAGGATCTCGAGTCGTCGCACCGTCGCGGTGATCTCGCCGTGCGCTTCGGCGGCTCGGCCCTCCTGTTCTGCGAGCAGGGTGCGCGCCCGCGCGAGGTCGAGATCGTCGGCGATGCCGGCACCGACCTGCTCGTCGAGCACGGCGACCGATTCGCGATGGGCGGTGAGCAGACGGTCGGCGAGCGCAGCACGCTGCTGCAGGCTGCGCAGCTCGACGTAGGCGTCGGTGACGTCGCCACAGAGCGCGATCCTGGCGGCGCGCAGATCCTGCTGCACGGCCGCGGCATCGGCTTCGGCGGCCTCGATGCCGCGTCGCAGGCCGCCGAACAGGTCGAGCTCCCAGCTGGCGTCGAAGCCGATCTGGTGCAGATCGATCTGCTGACCCGGGAACACCGCGCCGGGGCTGCCGCCGCCGCCGAGGTTGCCGGTCGCGATGCCCTGCAGGAAGCCGTTCTCGCTGAGCCGCGAATCGGAGTAGCTGCCGGTGACGTCGGCTCGCGGCCAAAGCTCGCTGCCGGCGGCGCCGGCGCGCAGCCTCGCCTCTTGCAGCCGCGCGATCGCGACGCGCAGGTCGCGGTTACCGGCCAGCGCGCGTTGCAGTAGCTGCTCGAGCGTCGGATCGCCGAACGCGGACCAGAACGCGGCGACTCCGGCGCTGTCGATCGCGGTATCGCCCGGCGCGGTCCAGGCCGGCACCTCGGGGAGTTCGGGTGGTCGGTACTCGGGACCGACGGTGCAGGCGGCCAGCAGCGCGAGCAGCCAACCGGACGAGGATCGGAGAACGTTCATTCGACGGTGAGCTCCACGTGGCCGGCGCGGCGGGACCGCATCAGCAGCACGATCGGGATCAGGACGAGGAAGGCGACCGCGAGCAGCTTGAACTGGTCGAGGTACGCGAGCAGGCCGGCCTGGTGTTGCAGCTGCTTGTCGAGCACGGCGTGCGCCATCAGCGCGGCCTGCTGCGGATCGCCGACCTGCGGCAGCAGGCCGTTCCGGATCGCGGTCGCGGCGTGACGCGTCGCGGGATCGAACGGGTCGATGTGCGTGCTCAGCATCGCGCGATGGGTCTGGGTGCCGCGGGCGATGAACGTCGAGATCAGGCCGATGCCGATACTGCCGCCCATGTTCCGCGCGATGTTGACGACGCTCGAGGCGGCGTTGCGATCGGCGGCCGCGACCGTGCCGTAGGCGATCGTGTTGATCGGCACGAAGATGAACGCGAGCCCGAGGCCCTGCAGCATGCGCGCGAGCACCACGGTGTGGAAATCGACGTCCGGCGAGAACGAGCCCATCTGCAGCAGCGATCCGCTGATCGTCGCGACACCGAACAGGATCATCCAACGTGGGTCGACGCGGGTGACGAGGAAGCCGACGAACGGCATCAGCACGGCGACGACGAGGCCACCCGGTGACAACGCCATGCCGCTCTGCATCGCGGTGTAGCCGAACTCGGTCTGCAACATCAGCGGCAGCAGCGCGGTCGTGCCGTAGAGCACGCCGCCGAACACGAACATGTGCAGGCACGCGAGGGCGAGATTGCGGTCGCGCAGCACGCGCAGGTCGACCATCGGGTCCTTGCGCCGAAGCGACCAGACCACGCCCGCGATCAGCGCCGCCACGGCGGTCACCGCCGCGGCCGTGATCCACGGCGAGCTGAACCAGTCCTCGCGTTCGCCGAGGTCCAGGCCGAGCTGCAGGCAGCCGAGCCCGAGCGCCAGCAGACCGAGGCCGATGAAGTCACCGCGCCAGCGATCGGCGCCGAGGCGTCGGCGCAGGAACGGCGGGTCGAGCAGGAAGCGCGAGTTGAGCAGCAGCGCGCCGATGCCGATCGGCACGTTGATCAGGAAGATCCAGCGCCACGAGTAGTTGTCGGTGATCCAGCCGCCGAGCGTGGGCCCGATCACGGGCGCGACGACGACGGTCATGCCATAGACCGCCATGCCCATGCCGCGCAGCCGCGGCGGGAACGTGTCGACGAGCACGGCCTGGGTCAGCGGTTGCAGGCCGCCACCGCCGAGTCCCTGCAGCAGTCGGAACAGCACCAGGCTCTCGAGGTTGGGCGCGATGCCGCAGAGCAGCGAGCTGACCGTGAACACCGCCACCGAGATCAGGTAGTAGCGCCGCCGGCCGAGCACCGCGGTCAGGAACGCGGTGGCCGGCAGCACGACCGCATTGGCGACCAGGTAGCTGGTCAGCACCCAGGTGCTGTCGGTGACCGATGCGCCGAGGTTGCCGGCGATGTGTGGCAACGAGACGTTGGCGATGCTGGTGTCGAGCACCTCCATGAACGTGGCCAGCGTGGCGACGATCGCGATGATCCACGGATTGGACGGCGCGAAGTGCGCCAGGTGCGATCGGCCATCGCCGGCCTGCTGGCTCATCGGACGGTGACCTCGGGCACGACCGACATGCCCGGTCCGAGCGTGTAGCCCGCGTCGGGTGGCGTATCGAACAGCAGGCGGACCGGCACACGCTGCACCACCTTGACGTAGTTGCCGGTGGCGTTCTCGGGCGGCAGCAGGCTGAACGCGGCGCCGGAACCGGCCTGGATGCTCTCGACGTGGGCGGGCAGCGATACGCCGTAGGCGTCGATGTGGACCTCGGCGTGCTGACCCGGCCGCATCCGCCGCAGCTGCGTCTCCTTGAAGTTCGCTACCACGTAGACCTCCTTGCTGACGATCGCCATCAGCGACTGGCCGGCCTGCACGAAGGTGCCCGGCAGCATGGTCTTCCTGGTCACGCGCCCGGCGGCGGGCGAGGTGATCGTCGTGTGGCGCAGGTCGAGCCGCGCCTGCTCGAGCGCGGCCTCGGCGCCGGCGAGTTCGGCGCGGCGCTGCTGCACCAGTGCTTCGGCGACGGCGACGCGCGCGCGATCGGACTCGGCGGTGGCCCGATGCGCCTTGGCCGCGGTCACCTCCGCGCGCGCCGAATCGACGTGTTTGTGCGCGGCGCGCAGGTTGGCGTCGGCGCTGGTCGCATCGGCCTCGACCGCGGCGAGCCGCTGCCGCGACACCGCCCGTTCACTGAGCTGGGCGTAGCGTTCGCGATCCTGGCTCGAACGGGTCTGCTCGGCGGCGGCGGCAGCGAGATCGGCGTTGGCCTGCTCGAGGCGGGCGTCGGCGGCCGCGACCTCGGCGTCCGCAGCGGCCAGCGCGTTGTCGGTGGCGGCGCGCACGAGATCGACCTCGAGCTCGGCCTCGCGCGCCTCGGCCTGCCGGAGCGCGACGTCGGCTTCGGCCTTGGCGACCGCGTTGCGGTAGTCGGCGGCCTCGATCACGGCCAGCACCTGTCCGGCCTCGACCACCTCGTTGGCCGCGACGCGGACCTCGGCGAGACGGCCGGGCACCTTGCTGTTGATCTGGTAGACGTCGGCTTCGACGAAGGCGTCGTCGGTCGCCTCGATGTCGGCGGTCCACAGCCAGTAGCCGGCGCCGATCGCGACGGCGAGCAGGGTCAGGATCACGAGGATCCGGCGGATACGGCGCGGGCTCCGCGGTGTGGTCTTCGGCCCGGGTTCGGCCGTGGTGGCGGTGGTCATGATTCGGTTCGGCGGGAGGTCGGTCGGCCGCGCTTCTTGGCCGCGGCGATGCCGTGCGTCAGCAGCGCGAGAATGTGGTCTTCGACGTCGGCATCGGTGCGGTCGGGAGCGTCGTAGAGCACCGCGGCACGCACGAGCGACTGCACGTAGCTGGCGGTGAGGTCGGGATCCGGATCGGCGAGCTCGCCGTCGGCGATGCCGCGGCGCAGCACCTGCGCGATCAACCGCCGCATCTCTTCCTTGTGTTGGGTGATCTGGCCGGCGCACGGCAGGGTCTGGCCGCTGCGCATCAGCTCGAACAGGTGCGGCACCGAACGTGCGCGCGCCAGCACCGCCCGCACGATCAGGCGCAGGTCCTCGAGCGCGCTGTTGGTCGATGCCGAGAGCTCGCCACGAAGCTTGTCGACCATCGCGACGTAGCCTTCCTCGAGCAGCGCGGCGTAGAGCTGCTCCTTGCCCTTGAAGTAGACGTAGAGCGTGCCCTTGCCGATCTTCGCCTCCGCGGCGACGTCGTCGAGCTTGACCTCGTGGTAGGGGCGCGCCGCGAACAGCCGGGCGGCGATCTCGATGATCAGACGGCGCTTCTCGGGATCGGGGCGTTGGACCATTGGGCTACCGTAAAACTGACTGGTCGGTATTCAAAACCGACTGGTCAGTATTACACCGGCGCAGGGAACGCAAGTCCCGATCTCCCTACCCGCTAGTCTGGCGCCGACCCTCCGCCTCCTCGCAGCCTTGCCAAACCTCCTCGCCGTCGTGTGTTCCGTGTCGTTCGCCCTGGCCTGCACGGCCTGCGCGATTCCCGCCCAGACGCCCGCGAAGGCGCCGGACGTCGAGGCCGACGTCTGCGTCTACGGCGGCACCTCGGGCGGCGTCGCCGCGGCGGTTCAGGCCGCGAGGATGGGCAAGCGCACCGTCCTGCTCGAGCCCCATCAGCATCTCGGCGGCATGACCTCGGGCGGGCTGTCGGCGGTCGACATCGGCGATCCGCGCAGCGTCGGCGGCATCGCGCGCGAGTTCTTCACGCGGCTCGTAGCGCACTACGGCAAGCAGCTCGAATGGGATCGGCCGTTCCGTAGCGGCGGTGGGCCGGCGACCGGCGGCGCGTACTCGATCGAGCCGCACGTCGCCGAGGCGGTCTTCGACGCGATGGTTGCCGAGGCCGGCGTCCGGGTGCTGCGCGACGCGCGGCTCGCGCGCGCCCACATGCAGGGCGCCCGGATCGCGCAGCTCGAGCTCGAGGGCGGCCGTCGGGTCGCCGCGTCGATGTTCGTCGACACGACCTACGAGGGCGATCTCATGGCGGCCGCCGGTGTCACCTACACCGTGCAGCGCGAAGGCAACGCGAAGTACGGCGAATCGCTGAACGGCATCCACTACGCCGCCAAGTACCGGCCGCGCCTCGGCCACCTCGCTCCGGGCGACAACGGCCGCGTCCGCGGCGGTCAGGGAGTCTGGGACCGCGACTTCCCGCTCGATCCGTACGTCGTGAAGGGCGATCCCGCGAGTGGCCTGATCCCGCTCGTCGACGCCGGCGACGGCGGTGATCCGGGTGACCCGGCGCCGGGAGTCATGGCGTACTGCTACCGACTCTGCCTGACCACCGATCCGGACAACCGCCGCCCGATCGTGCCACCGGCGGACTACGACCCGAAGCGCTACGAGCTCGTCGTGCGCTTCCTCGAGGCCTGCCGCGCCAACGGCGACGCGGTCGACCTGCGTTGGTTCAGCAAGCACGACCCGCTGCCGCACGACAAGTGGGACTTCAACACGGCGACGATCGGCGCCAACCTTCCCGGTGCAAGCCAGGAATGGCCCGAGGCCAGCTACGCCCGACGCCTCGAGATCGCCGCCGAGATCGAGGACTACCACCGCGGGCTGCTGCACTTCCTCGCCACCGACGCGCGGGTGCCGGAACGGCTGCGCGAGCAGCTCGCGGCGTTCGGACTGCCGCGGGACGAGTTCGTCGACAACGGCGGCTGGCCGCACCAGATCTACGTCCGCGAGGGCCGCCGCATGGTCGGAGCGCTGGTGATGACCGAGCACCACACCTTCGGTCGCGCGATTGCGCCGCGGTCGATCGGGCTCGGGTCCTACGGCACCGACGTGCACGAGATCCGCCGCATCGCGAAGGACGGCGTCGTCGTTCGCGAAGGCAAGATCGCGGCCGGCCGCGGCGGTTTCGGACCGTACTGCATCGGCTACGACGCGCTGTTGCCGGTCGCCGAGGAGTGCACCAACCTCGCTGTCACGTTCGCGCTGTCGGCGAGCCACATCGCGTTCGCGAGCCTGCGCATGGAGCCGGTGTTCATGGTCACGAGCCAGTCGGCGGCGACGGCCGCGTGCCTCGCGCTCGATCGCGGGGTCGGCCTCCACGACGTCGAGTACGAAGCGCTCGCGCAACGTCTGCGCGCCGATGGCCAGGTCCTGACCTGGCCGCCGGCTGGACGACGCTGACGACGGTCAGCCCGGCGGCGGGACGTCGCAGAGGTCCGAGCGGGTCAGGAACCGCACGCCCTCCGGGGCCTCGAGCGAGAAGCCGGCGCCGCGTCCCGGCACGACGTCGATCGTCAGCGCGGTGTGCCGCCAGCGTTCGTACTGGTCGCCGCCGATGTAGAACGGCGCGCCCTCGAGCTCGCCGAGCAGCACGTCGCGCGCGCCGATCCTGAACTCGCCGAGCCGGTAGCACATCGGCGCACTGCCGTCGCAGCAACCGCCCGACTGATGGAACATCAACGGGCCGTGCGCGGCGGTCAGCCGGCGGATCCACTCGGCCGCAGCCGGTGTGGCCCGCACGCCGGCGCCGCGATCGTCGTCCTCGGTGGGCATCGGTATCGGGCCCGGAGCTAGAAGAAGCCCATCGGCTTCTCGTCGTAGCTGGTGAGGATGTTCTTCACCTGGCGGTAGTGGTCGAGCGCCTTGAGGTGCGTCTCGCGACCGATGCCGGACTGCTTGTAGCCGCCGAACGTCGCGTGGGCGGGGTAGAGGTGGTAGCAGTTGCTCCAGACGCGACCGGCCTGGATCGCGCGGGCGGCATTCCAGGCGGTGTGCGTGCTGCGGGTCCAGACTCCGGCGCCGAGGCCGTAGAGCGTGTCGTTGGCCTGGGCGATCGCGTCGTCGAAGCCGTCGAACGACGTGACCGAGACCACCGGTCCGAAGATCTCCTCCTGGAACACGCGCATCTTGTTGTGGCCCTCGAAGATCGTCGGCTGGACGTAGTAGCCGCCGGCGAGGTCGCCGCTCATCTCGGCGCGCGCGCCGCCGAGCAGCACCTTCGCGCCTTCCTTCCTGCCGATGTCGATGTAGCTCAGGATCTTCTCGAGCTGATCGTTCGACGCCTGCGCACCGATGCGGGTGGCGGTGTCGAGCGGGTCGCCGGGTTCGATCGCGCCGGCGCGCGACACCGCGGCGTCGAGGAACGCGCCGTAGATCTTCTTCGCGACCAGCGCGCGCGATGGGCAGGTGCAGACCTCGCCCTGATTGAGCGCGAACATCGCGAAGCCCTCGAGCACCTTCTGCTTGAAGTCGTCGTCGCGGTCGAAGACGTCCTCGAAGAACAGGTTCGGCGACTTGCCGCCGAGCTCGAGCGTTACCGGGATCAGGTTCTCCGACGCGTACTGCATGAGCAGCCGGCCGGTCGTGGTCTCGCCCGTGAACGCGATCTTCGCGATGCGGCGGTTGCTCGCGAGCGGCTTGCCGGCTTCGACGCCGAAGCCGTTGACGATGTTGAGCACGCCCGGCGGCAGGATGCCCGCGATCTTCTCGGCGAACAGCAGGATCGTCGCCGGGGTCTGCTCGGCGGGCTTCAGCACGACGCAGTTGCCGGCCGCGAGTGCGGGTGCGACCTTCCAGGCCGCCATCAGCAGCGGGAAGTTCCACGGGATGATCTGCCCGACGACGCCGAGCGGTTCCTTGACGTGGTAGGCGACGGTGCTGGCGTCGAGCTCCGCCATCGAGCCCTCCTCGGCGCGCAGGCAGCCGGCGAAGTAGCGGAAGTGGTCGATCGCCAGCGGCAGGTCGGCGGCCAGCGTCTCGCGCACCGGCTTGCCGTTGTCCCAGGTCTCGCTGACGGCGAAGAGCTCGAGGTTCTGCTCGAGCACGTCGGCGATCTTGAGCAGCATGACCGCGCGGTCGGCGGCCGAGGTCTTGCCCCACTTCTCGCGCGCGCCGTGGGCGGCGTCCAACGCCAGCTCGATGGCGGCCTCGTTGCTGCGCGGGATCTCGCAGAACGTCTGCCCGGTGACCGGCGAGACGTTCTCGAAGTACTTGCCTGACTTCGGCGCGACGAACTCGCCGCCGATGAAGTTGTGGTAGCGGGATTGGTATTGGACCGGGGAGCCGTCGGTGTTCGGGCGTGCGTAGCGCATGTGTCGGATGTCGTAGGGGAGGATCGCGGACGCGAGCGCGCCCGACGGCGACGCGAAGCAACGGGTGTGCCGCCGCCGTCTGACCGCCGTCGGCACTTCGCGCGGCCGGTGCGGTGGCGCGTTCCGCACCAACCTGCTGTAGCGAAACGCGACAGTGACGCGTTTCGACCCAGGGCGCGCGCTGACGTGCCGCGGCGGGCCGGCTATCGTCGGCGCTCGCGATGTTCGATCCGCTGATCCTCGATCCGGCGCCGACCGACCTGTGGCTCGCGTTCCAGGCCGAGCCGCGTGCGCTCACCGGCCACGGCGGCATCGTTGCGCACTGGCAGCGGTCGCGCGCGCTCGGCGCGAGTCCCGATGGACCGCGCCCGGAGGATGCGCTCGAACGCGGCGCCGCGCTGCGCGACCGCACCGAGAGCCTGGACGCGCTGATCGCCCGTGGTCGCGGCGTGCTCGAGCGCATCGCTGCCGTTGCACACGAACACGACTACTCGCTGCTGCTTGCCGATGCCGACGGCGTCGTGCTGAAGGCGATGGGCGGTGGTGGGTTCGCCGCGGCCGCGCGCCAGGTGCGTCTGATCGAAGGTGCGCACTGGGGCGAGCAGACGCGCGGCACCAATGCGATCGGCACCGCACTCGCGGAACAGCGGCCAGTGTTCGTGCGCGGCAGCGCGCACTACGCCCGGAGCTACCACGAGCTCGTCTGCTACGCGGCGCCGGTGCGCGGGCCGGACGGCAGCATCGTTGGAGTGCTCGATGCGACGTCGGTCTTCGACCGGGACGATCGATCGATGGGATTTGGCGTGGTGGCCGCAGCGCTCGCGCTCGAAGAGGTGCTGCGCGCCCACTCGTTCGGCCGCGCCGGTGCGCAGGTCGTCCGCGCGCTCTCGCGCACGCTCGAGCACGTCGCGACGCCGGCCGTGCTCGTCGTCCCGCCCGGCCGTATCGCGCGCTGCAACGGCGCCGCGCGCGAGCTGCTGGGGCCGCACGGCGTGCGCGCGGGGCTGCGGCAGGTGCTCGGGCTGTCGTTCGCCGAGCTCGCGGCGATGGCGGGTCGCGACGGACTCTGCTGCACGGTCGGTCCACGCCGCGCGCCGATGCGGCTGCACGTCGATCCGATCGAGAGCGAGGGCGCGCTGATCGCGGCGCTGGTGCTGCTCGAACCGGTTCAGCGCGTGTCGTCGTCGCCCGCGCCACCGCCGGTCCGCGCCGTCGCCGCGGGCGGTGCATTCGACGCCCTGTTCGCGGCCGACGCGGCCACCCGCGCCGCGCTCGTGTTCGCCCGCAAGGTCGCGCCGAGCGAGCTGCCGATCATGTTGTTGGCGGAGACGGGTTCGGGCAAGGAGCTCGTGGCGCAGGGCATCCACCGCGCCAGCGGTCGCGGCGACCGGCCGTTCGTCGCCGTCAACTGCGGTTCGATCCAGCCGACTCTGCTCGAGAGCGAGCTGTTCGGCTACGGGCCCGGCGCGTTCACCGGCGCCGAACGCCGCGGCCACGACGGCTACCTCGCCGCGGCCGGGGCCGGCACGTTGTTCCTCGACGAGGTCGCGGAGATGCCGCTCGCGATGCAGGCGGCGCTGCTGCGCGTGCTCGAGACCCGCAGCTACCGGCGCGTCGGCGAGACCGAGCTGCGGCCGGCACATTGCCGCATCGTCTGCGCCACCTGTCGCGACCTGCCGGCGCTCGTCGCCGCGGGGCAGTTCCGTCGCGACCTCTACTTCCGGCTGCGCGGCGCGACCGTGACGCTACCGCCGTTGCGCCGCCGCAGTGACATCGCGGCGCTGGCGCGACATCTGCTCGAGCGGGTCGCCGAAACGCGCGGCATCGTGCCGACGCCGCAGCTGGACGTGG
>JAGQRB010000798.1 GCA_020425925.1 Planctomycetota bacterium | reverse complement strand
TTCGGGGTTGGGGCGCGGAAGTCGCCGAGGTCGATCGACCGGAAGTACGAGATCGTGCGTTCCAGCCCCTGTCGCAGCGCGACGGTGGGCTCCCAGCCGAGCAGGCGGCGGGCGCGGGCGATGTCGGGCTGGCGCTGGGTCGGATCGTCCTTCGGCAGCGGCTTCCTGACGATCTTCTGCGTCGTGCCGGTGAGCTTGATGATCTCCTCGGCGAACTGCAGGATCGTGATCTCGTCGGGATTGCCGATGTTGACCGGATAGGGGTAGTCGCTGTGCAACAGCCGCCAGATGCCCTCGACGAGGTCGTCGACGTAGCAGAACGAGCGGGTCTGGCTGCCGTCGCCGAACACCGTGAGGTCCTCGCCGCGCAGCGCCTGGCCGATGAACGCCGGCAGCACGCGGCCGTCGTTGAGCCGCATGCGCGGGCCGTAGGTGTTGAAGATCCGGATGATGCGGGTCTCGAGGCCGTGGTAGGTGTGGTAGGCCATCGTCATCGCTTCCTGGAAGCGTTTGGCCTCGTCGTAGACCCCGCGCGGTCCGACCGGATTGACGTTGCCCCAGTACTCCTCGGTCTGCGGGTGGACCAGCGGGTCGCCGTAGACCTCGGAGGTCGACGCGACCAGGATGCGCGCGCCCTTGGCCTTCGCGAGACCGAGACAGTTGTGCGTGCCGAGCGAGCCGACCTTGAGGGTCTGGATCGGGATCTTCAGGTAGTCGATCGGGCTCGCCGGCGAGGCGAAGTGCAGGATGAAGTCGAGCGGTCCGGGGACGTGGACGAAGAGGCTGACGTCCTGGTTGTAGAACTCGAACCCCGCCTCGGGCAGCAGGTGCTCGAGGTTGCGCATGTCGCCGGTGATGAGGTTGTCCATCCCGACGACCTCGTAGCCCTCCTTCAGGAAGCGGTCGCAGAGGTGGGAGCCGAGGAAGCCTGCGGCACCGGTGATGAGAACCCTGGGCATGATGCGGCCTACTTGACTCCGATGCCGTAGTAGCTGAAGCCGGCGCGGCGGAGCTCGGGGCCGCTGTAGATGTTGCGGCCGTCGAACACGACCGGCTGCTTCAGCGCCCGCTTCACGCGGTTCCAGTCGGGCACACGAAACTCGCGCCACTCGGTCACCAAGAGCAGCGCGTCGGCTCCGTCGAGCGCGCCGTAGGCGTCCTTGGCGTAGTCGATCCGATCGCCGATCATGTGCTGACACTCCGGGATCGAGACCGGATCGTAGGCACAGACCGTCGCCCCGGCCGCGAGCAGCTGCTCGCAGATCACCAACGACGGCGCCTCGCGCATGTCGTCGGTCTCCGGCTTGAAGGAGAGTCCCCACATCGCGAAGCGCTTGCCGGCGAGGTCGCCGTTGTAGTGCTGCTTGATCTTGGTCGCGAGCACGTGCTTCTGGGCCTCGTTGACGTCCTCGACCGACTGCAGGATGCGCAGCTCGTAGCCGCTCTCGCGACCGGTACGCACCAGCGCCTTGACGTCCTTCGGGAAGCAGCTGCCGCCGTAGCCGATGCCCGGGTAGATGAAGCGGTGGCCGATGCGCGGGTCGCTGCCGATGCCCTTCCGGACCTCGTTGACGTCGGCGCCGAGCCGCTCGCAGAGGTTCGCGATGTCGTTCATGAACGAGATCTTGGTCGCGAGCATCGCGTTCGCCGCGTACTTCGTCATCTCGGCCGACGGCACGTCCATGAAGTAGACCGGGTGACCGTTGAGCGTGAACGGCTTGTAGAGCCGCGCCAGCACCTCGCGGGCGCGCTCGCTCTCGACGCCACAGACGATGCGGTCCGGCTTCATGAAGTCTTCGATCGCCGCCCCTTCCTTGAGGAACTCGGGGTTGCTCGCGACGTCGAACTCGATGTCGGCGCCGCGGGCCTGCAGCGCCGCCTGGATCTCCTGCTTGACCTTCTGCGCGGTGCCGACCGGCACGGTGCTCTTGGTGATCACCACGAGGTAGCCGTCCATCAGCTCGCCGATCGACTTCGCGACCGCGAGCACGTAGCGCAGGTCGGCACTGCCGTCCTCACCGGGCGGGGTGCCGACCGCGATGAACGCCGCCTCGGCCCCGCGGATCGCATCGCCGAGCTCGGTCGTGAACTGCAGGCGCCCCGACTTCGAGTTGCGCTCGACGATGGCGTCGAGTCCGGGCTCGTAGATCGGCAGGATCCCCTGCCGGAGCTTCTCGATCTTGCCGGCATCGACGTCGACGCAGGTGACGTCCATACCGACGTCCGAGAGGCAGGAGCCCGTGACGAGCCCGACGTAGCCGGAGCCGACGACAGCGGTCTTCATGAGTTGGGGAGTTGGAGGCTTGGGGGAACGGAGAGGGGCGGAATCGGCATCCCGCGATACGTTGCATCGGCAACACCGGCCACGCAGCTGGCGTTTCGGGGCGAACTTTCTACCGCATGGCCGGCGCCCGAATCCACCTCGAGCGCGGCACCCGCGAATTCGGCCTACGAACGGCCCGCCTGCCACGCCGAAGTTTCACGAAAGCACGCCCCCGCGAACGGCCACCAGGAGCCACGATGATCTCGAACCGATTGGCCATCGCGGCAGCCGCCGCCGTGTTCGCCGCGGCGCCAATCACCAGCCAGATCCCGACGCGGCCGACGCCGCCCCCACCGCTCGACGCGACGCTGGACGACTGGTGGCGCGGGGTGCTGTCGGGCGACACCGAGGCCCGGACACGCTGCCTGCCCGAGCTCGCCGCGCACGCGGAAGCCGCCGCGGCGCGTGGCGTGCACCTGCTGCGCAACGACAGCGAGCTGTCGGGTCAGAACCTCGCGT
>JAGQRB010000797.1 GCA_020425925.1 Planctomycetota bacterium | reverse complement strand
TGATGGCGATCCAGAACCTGATCCAGAGCGAGATCGACGAAGAGCTCGTGGTCGCCCCCTCGTGATGCAACCGCTGCGCGCGTGCCCCTGGTGCGGCGCGCGCGCCGTCCGCGTGCACGTGCACGGCCACGCGCAGTGCACGGTCTGCGGCAGCAACGTCGAGCCGTGCTGCGATGGCGCCGCCGCCGCCAGCGAGGCCGATCACGACGCGCTCGCACCGCTGCATGCGGACCCCGAACTGCTGCCGCGGATGTTCGACCGGCTCGGCGGTCGGTCGGCGACCGTGACCCGCGACGCGCTGGTGTTCGCGCTCACCGAGCACCTCGACGCGGATGTCGACACCGCGCGCCTGGTGCTCGAGGCTGCGGAGCGCACCGGCGTCGTCGTCGCCAACGTGTCCGGTTGCTATCGCCTCGGCTGACGGTCGCGGAGCCGTTAGGGTGACGGCATGGAGAACGCCGCCGACGTCGTGTTCTGGGCCGCGCTCACCGCTCTGTTGCTGCTGCTCGTGGTGCGGGCCGGTACGGCGCTGCGGCTCACCCTCGCCACGCTGCACACCGTCTCGCGCGGCCGCGAGCTGCACGCCGCGATCTGGCCCCTGCTGCTCGTGCTGGCGAGTGCGGCGGCGAGCTTCGCCGCCGCCTGGGCGCCGAGTCTCGCCGGCGCACCGTCGTGGCTGTTCGTCACGCTCGACGTCGCACTCGGCGTCGGGCTGACGTGGCTCGTCGCGACGCTGCTCGGTGTCGCGGTGCGCGCCGCGCTCGCGCGCTACGACCTCGCCGCCGCCGACAACCTGATCGCGCGCCGCGTGCATACCCAGTACCGCGTGCTGCTGCGCATCGCGCTGATCCTGGTCTGGTTCGTCGGCATCGCGCTGGTGCTCTCGACCTTCCCCGAGGTGCGCGCGCTCGGCAACGGCCTGCTGGCGTCGGCCGGGCTCGTCGGCCTCGTGCTCGGTCTCGCGGCGCAGCGCACGATCGGCAACTTCCTCGCCGGGATCCAGATCGCGCTGACGCAGCCGATCCGACTCGACGATGCGGTCGTGATCGCCGACGAGTGGGGTTGGATCGAGGACATCACCACGACCTACGTCGTCGTCAAGATCTGGGACGAGCGGCGGCTCATCGTGCCGTTCAGCAAGTTGCTCGAGGAACCCTTCCAGAACTGGACCCGGACGCGTTCCGACATCCTCGGTTCGGTCACGCTCTGGACCGACTACGGCGTGCAGATCGCCGCCTTGCGCCAGGAACTGCAACGCATCGTGCACGAGACCGAGCTCTGGGACGGCCGCGTCGCGGTCCTGCAGGTCGTCGACGCCGGTGAACGCGCGATCCAGCTGCGCGCGCTGGTCAGCGCCAACAGCTCGCCGCGGGCCTGGGACCTGCGCTGCCACGTGCGCGAGAAGCTGATCGCGTTCCTCGCCCGCGAGTTCCCGGCCGCGCTGCCGACCGTGCGTGCCGAGCTCGACTCGACGCGCCGGGTGCGCGCGACGGAGCCCGTGACCGTGCCGGTCGACGATCCGGTGCACGAGCAGCCCGACATCGGTGGCCTGCCGGGTGAGCCATCGTCCGCAGGCTGACGCCCGGCCGCGCTCGAGGTCCGGTTGTTACCAGCGCGGCGCGTCGGGGCTATGGCACCGGTGCTCCCGCGACACGTTTCCGACCTCCACGCCATGAGCCTGCCCAGAACGTCGCTGTCCCGACTGGTGTTGCCGCTACTGCTGGTCGCGGCCTGCACCAACGGGGAACTCGAACCACCCATCTGCACCGGCCTGGCCGAGCCGGCGGTCGTCGTCGACCTTCGCGACGCGGCCACAAAGGAGCCGATCGTCGGCGCCACCGCCCGGTTGTCGGACGACTCGGGATTCGACGAAGCGATGTACGAAGGCCCGCCGGGGACCTACTCGGGTGGTCACGAACGACCGGGCACCTACCGCGTCGACATCGCGGCGGCGGGCTACGCGTCGGCCGAGCGGGCCGATGTGACCGCTCCCGCCGGAACGTGCGGTCCGGTGACGCAGTATCTGGCGATCGAACTGTCGCTCGCCACCGCGCCGATTGATCTGCCGGTCATCCTGCTGGTCGAGTCTGGGTCGGGCACCTGGGATCAGGTGCCGGCGGTGCTGCACGCTGGCACGAGCGCGTCCCAACGCTGACTCGGGCAGGCGGGTACCGCTCCCACGCTGCAGCCGCGCCACGTAGGGTCGGAGGGCGTTCGCGCCCTGGACCAAGCCCGGCCAGGCGTCGTGCCGCGAACCGTTGCCGGTCGTCGGCGTCGGCGCTATGACAGCGGCTCGGTTCGACTCCAGGCCGGAGTGGCGGAATCGGCAGACGCACGGGTTTCAAAAACCCGCGCCGCAAGGCGTGCGGGTTCAAGTCCCGCCTCCGGCACCATTCGACGGGAGTGTGGCGGTGAGCGTCTCACAGCGCCCACGTGCACCTAGAGCCTTCAGCAGCAAGGGTTCTGGATGATGACGGGAGCGCCCCGGTCGACGGGGTCTAGGTCCAGAGCGTCCTCAGGGTGCCAGGAAGTGCCCACAAAATGGTCCCTCATTTCGTCCCTCGATTTGAGGTCCAGCAGCTGGCGCCGGCAGGGTCGTGAAGGCCGAGACTCGGGACACGCTGGCTGCTTGAGAAGCGGTTGTCGTTCGTCCTACGAGCCCTGTTCCGTTTCGCCGCTGGCGGGCGATGGTCCGACTCTCCTCGATCGATCCAGGAGCCTATGCGCCAGCGTCTCCCTCATCTCCACCACTCCCGAGCGTCCTGAGACGCCACCCGCTACTGTCCCTCTCGAGGCGACCCGACCCCCCGAGGCTCGCCAGGAGATCACCATGCTGCACCGGAAGGGAATCGGGACGTTCTTCTCGCTCGCGCTGTGCCAGGTCGCCCTGACCGCTCAGGGAGTCTGGACTCAGGTGGCCTCGAGTGGACCATCGCCCAGAGCCGGCCACGCGATGGTCTACGACGGCCAGAGGTCCGAGGTCATCCTGTTCGGCGGGACCGATGGGACCACGAAGTTCGGGGACACCTGGGCCTGGGACGGGACCTCGTGGACGCAGCAATCGACCTCTGGACCCTCAGGTCGCACCGAGCATGCGATGGCCTACGACAGTGGGCGCCACGTCACAGTCCTGTTCGGAGGGGACACGACCAGCGGTCTCGCTGGAGACACTTGGGAGTGGAACGGGAGCGTCTGGATCCCCTATCTGTTCACGCCAGGGCCGAGCGCTCGAGCAGAGCACGCGATGGCGTTCGACGAGCAACGCGGGGTCAGCGTTCTGTTCGGCGGAGACAGCAATAGCACCCTCCTAGGCGACACCTGGGAGTGGGACGGGGCGTCGTGGTTGCACGTCTCGAGCAGCGGCCCCTCCGGTCGCCGAGGTCACGCAATGGCCTACGCCTCGACTCAGACCGGCGTTGTTCTCGCCGGGGGTGAACACGACGTTTCGCAGAGCGGTGCCTACTGGACGGCGGGCAGTCCCTTCTGCCAACTCCAACCCTGGAGCCTGACCTACGTGGAGCAGATCGCGGAGGCGTGGACTTGGGACGGAGCGGCTTGGGCTGCGGTCAGTCAGCAGGGAGCGCTGCGCCGCACCGATCTCGGACTGGTATTCGACGTGATGGGCGAGCGGCTCCTTCTTGTCGGAGGTCTCGACGAACGCGCCGTGTTCCATCCCCAGAACCCAGGCACGAACGCGTGGCCGGCGTGCGCGCAAAGCCCAGGCAGCGCTGGTTACGTGAGCACGAATCCCCAGACGCTTGGGACCAACGGTAGCTGGGACCAGGGCAGCACGTGGCGCGCCCTTGCATCTGGCCCCGCGCTGTCGAGTCTCGCTACCGCCTTCGACTCTGCCCGGAGTCAGGTCGTGGCGTTCGGCGGTCACATCAGCAACGGCGCCCTGAGCGGCAACACCTTCCAGTGGACCGGCGCCCCCGGCATCGCCACCACCTACGGCACCGGCTGCGGCAGCCCGCCTCTCGACCTGTCGCCGAACACGAACCAACCCCCGACCATCCACACCACCGGCCAGGTTCTGCTGACGAACACTCCGTCAGCCCTGACGTTCTTGCTGATCGGCT
>JAGQRB010000796.1 GCA_020425925.1 Planctomycetota bacterium | reverse complement strand
CGTGGCGGGCGTCCGCTGAGTCCAGTCGCTGCCGTCGTACTCCCAGGTGTCCGCGAGCACGGTGCCAGCGCCGGCGTAGCCGCCGAACGATACGACGCGATCGCGGGCCGCGTCCCACGCCAGGCGCGGCGAGCGCGGCGATGGCGCCGTGGCGGTCGCGACAGCGAGCCAGCTGCTGCCGTTCCATTCCCAGGTGTCGTTGCGGAACAGGCTCGGATTGCTCGCGTGGTTGCCGCCGAACAGGACGATCCGATCGCGCACGGGATCGCGGACCATCGCGTGGTCGGCGCGAATCGGTGGACTGGTTGCCGGCGAGGCCTGGGTCCATGTCACGCCGTCCCAGGTCCAGGTATCGCCGAGGATCGCGCTGCCGTCGAAGCCCCCGAAGAGCACCAGGCGGTTCGTCGTCGCGTCGAATGCCATCGCCGTGCTGCGGCGTGCCGAGGGTGAGTTGGTCGGCCGCCGCAGCGTCCACGCGCTGCCGGTTAGTTGCCAGGTGGCGTTGCGCGTCCCGGCCGACGGCCCCTGGCCGCCGAACAGCACGAAGGCGTTCGCGGGCGGGAAGTAGGCGAACGCGGCCGAGGCACTCGACGGTGGCAGCGCCGGCGTCCAGTCGAGGCCGTCGTAGCGCCACATGTCGGCGCCGGCCAGCATCCACGTCACCCCGCGGTCGGGGTCGAAGACCGGTTGGACGCCGGCGGCGTTCGGCGGTGTCGTCGGCGTGATGCGGATGAGCCAGTTGCTGCCGTCCCATTCCCAGGTCTCGCCGAACGCCGCACAGTGGGTCTGATCCCAGCCGCCGTACAGCACCGTGCGGTTCCGAGCCGAGTCGAACGCCATGCCGGCTTCGGTTCGCGGACTCGGCGTGTTCGCGGGGAAACGCTGGATCCAGTTCACGCCGTCGAGTTCCCAGGTTTCGCCGAAGACGTTGGCTTGATTGCGACCGCCGAACAGCACGTGGCGTTGACGTGCGGAGTCGTACGCCATCGCGACGTCGTTGCGGTCCGGTGGTGGCGCGCCGACCTGGTGCCAGTCGACGCCGTTCCACAGCCAGGTGCCGCGCGTCGCTTGGCCGGTGCCGTCATCGCCGCCGAGCAGGACCAGGTTGTTGCCCTGAGCATCCAGCGCCATGGCGTGGTCGCGTCTCGCCGATGGTTGCGTCGCGAGCGAGCGCTGGCTCCACGTGTTCGAAGTGCGGTTCCATGACCAGGTGTCGCCGAGTGGCACCAGGTTGCTGTCCTCGCCACCGAACAACACGAGGTTGCCGTAGGCCGGCAAGTAGGCCATCGCGGCGCTGCGTCTTCCGCTCGGGCGGGCCAGTGGGGTCATGGTGTCGGTCCACGCGGCGGTCGCGGTCGCCGCGTCGAACTGCAGCTCCCACAACTGGTCATTGACCGTGAACGGCGAGCCGCCGAAGACGTAGACCCGGCCGTCGGTCGGGGAAGTGCCCGGATCGAACGCCATCGCGTGGCCGTAGCGGGGTGGCGGCAGCTGCTGCATCGGGGTCGTGATGGTCGTCGGTATCCACACCAGGCTGACCGGATCGAACTCCCAGACGTCGTTCATGGCGACACCACCGCTGTAGCCGCCGAACAGCACGACACGGTTGCGCCGCGTGTCGGTGACCATGGCGTGACCGGCCCGAGCGGATGGACGCGTGGCGGGCAACGGCCCCGGGCCCCAACCGCGGCTGTAGAGGAACGTTTCGCCGCTCGGCGTCGTCGTGCCGTGCGCCAAGCCACCGAACAGGACGAAGATCGGCAGGCTGCTCGCGCCGATCCCGGCGGCCATCGCATGTCCCTCACGGGCAGTCGGCGGGTTGGCGGGCTGCAGACGGCGCCAGAGCGGGTTGGTAGCGGCGCTCGTGAACTCGTTGGTGTCGTCGAGCAGCGTGCCTGGCGAACTCGCGCTCTCGCCGCCGAACATCAGCAGGCCGCCGTTCGGGGCCGACGCGATCGCGTGGCCTTTGCGATCCTCGAACGAGGTCCAGGTGGTCTGTGCCGCCAGGGTACCGATCAGGAGCGAGGCGATAGTGACGTGGCGAAGCATGATGGTTCTCATTTGGAGCCGAACGTGAGCTCGAGGCCGTGCGACACCACCGGCGCGCCAGCGAGGCCGGCGTCGAGGAAGCCGGCCTGCGTGTACATCACCGCGCCGAGGAACGAAGGGTCGCTCGGGAGCACGAACGAGACGTACGGATACGGATTCGAGTTCGACACGAACACCTGCACGATCGTGTCGCTGACCAGCAGGTTGCAGCCCGGTCCACTGCCGAGTGGTGCCAGCGAGAACGGCAGTGCTCCGCCGATCCACGCGGTGTTGCTGAAGCCCCAGACGAAGAGTCCGAGGCCCGGCGGTGCGTTGACGATGTCGATCTCGGCCCGGTCACCCAGCCATGGTCCGGCCCAGGCCCGGGGCTTGAGCATCGGGATGCCGGCGCTGCCCAGACAGCCGCTTCCGAACGGGGTGATCGCGGCGGGGTCGATCGGGCCGTAGTCCCAGGTGCCGCCATAGCCGAAGCTGACGGACACGCCGCGTGCCAGGTCGAAGCTCGCGCCGTGGTCGGCCATCGCTGGCGGGATCGCGGTGGGTAACCGCTGGGTCCAGGTCTGACCGTCCCATTCCCAGGTGTCGGCGAAGACGATCGCGCCCGTGCCGCCGAACAGGACCGCGCGTCCGCGGCTCGAGTCGTAGGTCAGCTGCGCGCGTTCGCGGGCCGCGGGGCGAACGGTCGGTGTCATCTCGTGCCAGCCGCGGCCGTCCCACTCCCAGTGGTCGTCGAGCAAGTTGCCGCCCGCGCAGTCGGAGCGACCGCCAAACACGATGACCCGGTCACGGCGCTGATCGTAGCAGGCGGCGTAATTGGTCCGGAGCGGCGGCTGGCCGGCTCCGATTCGGGTCCAGGTGGAGCCGTTCCACTCCCACAGGTCAGCGGACTGGGGCTGCCCGCCGAACAACAGCACGCCGATCGGCGTGCCCGTGAGGGCATGATGTCGCCGGCCAGGCGGTGAGCCCGGCGTCGAGTTCGGAATGACCTCGGTCCAGGCATCCGTCGCGCCGTCCCACAGCCAGGTGTCGTCGTAGAGTCCGTTGACGTAGCTCAGTCCGCCGAACAGCATCACCTTGTTCGTCGCGCCGTCGAACGCGAGCACGCTGTGGCGACCGGCAGGCGCAGTGCCGGTGACGGGGTGGTGCGTCCAGTTCGAGCCGTCGAAGGTCCAGGTGTCGCCGGTGTCCGTCGAGTTGCCCACGCTGCCGCCGAACATCACGATCTCGGCGTTGATCGGATCGAACGCGAGGCCGGGGAAGATCCGCGCCGATGGCTGCAGTGGCGGCGAAAGCGTGGTCCAGCCCTGGCCGTTCCAGCGCAGCAGCTCGTTCAGCAGAGTGCCGGCCTGATCGGCGCCCCCGAACGCGTACGCCTTGTTCGCGATCGAGTCGAATACGGCCGCGTGCCAGTAGCGCGGAGTGACCGGCTGGTTGGCGTTGGTCCAGATGCCGGGGGCACCGTCCCAGAGCCAGGTGTCACCGAGCGCCGATCCCGTCGCGTCGTAGCCGCCGAGCAGCACGCAGTCGCCGCGGTTGGTCGCATAGCAGATTGCCGTGGCCTGGCGGGCAGCCGGCGATGACGGGGGCGTGCGCTCGTGCCAGCGGTTGCCGTCCCACTCCCAGACCTCGTCGAGCTCGGTCGTGTTGGTGCGGCCGCACGCGATGATCAGGCGGCTCCGCGCCTCATCGAATGTGTAACCCGTACGCTCGCGCCTCGACGGCCAGGCGAAGCGATCCCAGCCGGCGCCGTCGTAGCGCCACATCTCGTCGTTGACGAGCATCCATACGACGCCGCGCTGGTCGTCGAAGACCGGCTGGACGCCGCCCGCGGCCGGTGGGGTGTTCGGGAATCCATTACGGGGGAGCCAGAGCTGCCCGTCCCATTCCCACAGGTCGCCGAGCGGCGTGCCGCACGTGCCGTTGGCACGCCCGCCGAACAGCACCGTCCGGTTGCGGGCGGCATCGAATACGAGCCCGGCGTCACCGCGCGCAGCGGGGCCGGTCGGCGGCAGGCGATTCCGCCAGTTGAGCCCCTCGAGCTCCCAGGTCTCGTCGAGATCGCCGCCCGAGTCGTGGCCGCCGAACAGCACATGCCGGTTCCGGACGCTGTCGTACGCCATTGCTACCCCCGTCCGCGCCGAGGGCGGCGCGATCTGCTCGGCCCATTGCACGCCGTTCCAAAGCCAGGTGCCGGCGGCGAGCGGTGACCCGCTGCCGTCGTCGCCCCCGAGCAGGATCAGATTGTTGCCGAGTTGATCGGGCGCCATCGCGTGGTCGAACCGCATCGGCGGCCTGCTGGCCGGCACCTGCTCCGCCCAGGTGCCGGCGGCACGATTCCAGATCCAGGTGTCGTTCAGTGGCTGGAAGGTGTCGCTCTCGCCGCCGAACAAGACCAGCTGGTCGGTGCCGTCGAGGTACGCGAACGCCGCGCGCCGGCGCACCGGTGGCCGGGTCGCCGGCGAGGGGGGCGTGACGTCGGTCCAGGTCGACGTCCACGGGTCGTACTGCCAGATGTCATCGCGGAAGGGCGCACCACCGGTCACGAGGATCCGGCCGTCGCTGCTGTTGTTGCCGGGATGGAACGCCGCGGCGTGGTCGAACCGATTCGGCGGCAGTGGGCCGGTGATCGTCGGCTGCAGCCAGACCAGGCTGGTCACGTCGAACTCCCAGAGGTCGTTCCGCCGGCCGGTCGCGTCGCGCCCGCCGAACAGCACGACGCGATTGCGCTGCGGGTCGGTCACCATCGTGTGGCCGGTACGCGCCGACGGGTGCGTCATGCCGATGCCGGTCGTGCCCCAGCCGCCGTTGTAGACGAACGTCTCGCCGCTCGGCACCGGGTTCGTCGATCCGTTGATCTGGGCCAGACCGCCGAACAGGATGAAGATCGCGGTGTCGTCGGTGCCGACCCCGCTCGCCATCGCGTGTTCAGTTCGCGGGCTCGGGGGATCGACCGGCAGCAGCCGGGTCCAGGTCGGGTTGTTGGCGAGGTTCGTGAACGCGTTGGTGTCGCCGAGCAGGGTGCCGGGCGAGCTCGAACTCTCGCCGCCGAACATCAGCACGCCGCCCGACGCATCCGACGCGATCGCGTGGCCCTTGCGATCCTCGAACGAGGTCCACGTGGTCTGCGCCGCCAGGGTGCCGAGCAACAGCGAGGCGATCGTTGCGTGGTGGAACATGGGGCTTCTCACTTGGAGCCGAAGGTGAGCTCGAGGCCAGGCGAGGCGACCGGTGCGCCAGCGAGGCCGGCGTCGAGGAAACCGGCCTGCGTGTACATCACGGCCCCGAGGAACGATGGGTCGCTCGGGAGCACGAACGAGACGTACGGATACGGATTCGAGTTCGACACGAACGCCTGCACGATCGTGTCGCTGACGAGCAGGTTGCAGCCCGGTCCGCCGCCGAGCGGTGCGAGCGAGAACGGCAGTGCTCCGCCGATCCACGTCGTGTTGCTGAAGCCCCAGACGAACAGGCCGAGGCCCGGTGGTGCGTCGACGATGTCGATCTCGGCGCGGTCGCCGAGCCAGGGTCCGGCCCAGGGTTTCGGCGCGAGCGTCGGGATGCCGTTGCTGCCCTGGCAGCCGGCGCCGAACGGGGCGATCGACGCGGGTTCCACGGGTCCGTAGTGCCAGGTCCCAAACGGGCCGAAGGCGGCCGTCATTCGCAGTCCCTGGTCGTAGCTCAGCCCATGCCCGGAGCTGCCGGTGGCCGGTGTGCCGGATGGCGCACGAGCCGTCCAGGTGACACCGTCCCATTCCCAGCTGTCGAGGAAGACGTTGATGCCGTCCGTGCCACCGAACAGCACGAGCACGCCGCGAGCCGCGTCGAACGTGAGACGAGCCCCGGCGCGGGGCGACGGCGAGTTCGGTGGCAGCCGTTGCTGCCACCGCCCGTCCTTCCACTCCCACGTTTCGTCGAAGTAGCGACCGGCCCCGCAGCTTTGGCGACCACCGAAGACGATGACGCTGTCGAGTCGTTCGTCATGGGCCGCGGCGTAGTCGGTGCGCGGCGGCGGTGTGCCGGAATCGAGCACGGTCCAAGCCTGGCCGTCCCATTGCCACGTGTCCGACAGCGGCGAGCCGTCACGATCGCCGCCGTGCAGCAGCACCTGCGATTGCGCGGGGTCCCACGCCGCGATCGCTTCGGTGCGTGCGAGGTACTGGTTCAGTGCGACGAGGCTCCAGGTCGTGCCGTTCCACAACCAGGTCTCCGGGTTCGGAAGGACCGTGTTGGCGGCGCCGACGACGCGTGCGCCGCCGACGAGCAGAACGCCGTTGGTGGTGGTGCTGAGTGCGTGGCGGCGGATCTCGCCCGGAGCGACCGAGGTCGATGGGTTGCTCCACGTCCGCGACTGGCCGTGCCAGAGCCACGTGTCGTCGAGGTAGGGCACACCGCTACCCCGGGGCGAGCCGCCGAAGGCGAGGACCGCCTGGTTGACCGGATCCCACGCCATCGCGAAGTCGTCCCGGCCCGGCGGGACGGTCGGTGCGCTGATCGGCGGCAGCCAGCCCGACGGCCCGAACAGCCAGGTTCGGGTGTCGGGGGTTGCGCTCGTGCCACCGAACAGGACGACCTCGCCGCGGATCGGATCGTACGCCATCGCGCCGCTGAAGCGCGCCGGCGGCGGCCCGTGGAGGGAGTGCAGGCTCCAGGCCAAACCGTCCCACAGCCACGTATCGTCGAGGTACGTCGTGCCGAGCCGACCACCGAACAGCACGCATTTGCCGAGTTGCTCGTGGTACGCGAGCGTGTGGTCGTAGCGCACCGGGGGCGGCATCGGAGTTGCCGGTGATTGCCACGGCCCGCCGTCCCATTCGCGTGTGGTGCGCCGGGCGCCGCCGAACACCACGAACCGTCCGCGCGCGGTGTCGAATGCGCCGGCGGCGCCCGAGAGCGGAATCGGCAGGCCGGCGACCTCGGTCCAGTGCGCGCTGTCGCGCCGCCAGAGGTCCGATCCGACGAGCATCCAGGTCCGGTTGCGTGTCGAGTCGTAGACCGGTTGGACGCCGCCCGCCGTGGCGCCGAGCGGCGTCAGCGCCGAAGTCAACAACCAGCTCTGCCCGTTCCATTCCCAGGTGTCGCCCAATTCGGTGCCGCACGGTCCCCCCGAGCGCCCGCCGAACAGCACCGCGACCCCGCGCGAACGATCGAAGCAGATGCCGGCGTCGGCGCGCGGGGACGGCTTGGCGCCGACATTCGGCTGCGACCAATCGAGGCCATCGAGCTCCCAGGTCTCGTCGGAGTCCTGGCCACTCTGGGCGTCGCGACCGCCGAACAACACGTGTCGGCCGCGGTTCTCGTCGTAGGCCATCGCGACGCCCGTGCGCGCCGATGGCGGGGGCAGCTCCTCGCGCCAGGCCGCGCCGTCCCAGAGCCACGTCCCTTCGAAGAAGCCGCCTCCGATACTGCTGCCGTCGTTGCCGCCGAGCAGCACGACATCGAAGCCCGACTGCACGACGCTCATCGCGTGACCGATGCGGGGCGCGGGACTCTTCGTCAGCGGTGGGGACGCCCAGGTGCCGCCGCCGGCCTGTGGCGTGAGCGTCCAGGTGTCGCCGAGCAGGCCGCTCTGGCTCCGGCCGCCGAACAGAACGAGGTGGCCGGCGCCGGGCAGGTACGCCATCGCGGCTTCGCGTCGCGCCGTGGGCCCGCCGGCGGTGGCGATCTGGGTCCAGCTGTAGGTTTGCGTGCCGGCCGAGAACTGCAGTTCCCAGAGGTCGTTCGTGGGCGGCGCGCCGCCGAACACGAAGATGCCGGCCGGGATCGTGCCGTTGCCCGGGTAGAACGCCATCGCGTGCTCGAAGCGGGTCGTCGGCGTCATCGCGCCGACGACGGGTGGCTGCGACCAGAGTTCGGTGTCGGGGTCGAACTCCCAGAGGTCGTTCAGCGCGACGGCACCGTTGAAGCCGCCGAACAGCACGATGCGGCGGCGCAACGTGTCGGTCACCATCGCGTGACCCCAGCGCGGCGAGGGACCGTTCGCCTGTTGGATCGGGTCGCGCCAGCCGCCGCCGTAGGGGAACGTCTCGCCGCTCGGCACGAGCACGCCGTTGGGCTGCTGGACGACGCCGCCGAACAGCACGTAGATCGGCAACCCGACAGCGGTCGTCGTAGCGGCCAACGCGTGACCGCGGCGTGCGCTCGGTCCGGCGCCTCCGAGCAACGTCCACGATGGCGTCGATCCCTGCGCCGAGAAGGCGTGGGTGTCGGCGAGCAGGATCTCGGTCTCATGCCCGGTGCTGCGGCCGCCGAACAGCAGAACGCCGCCGGCCGCGTCGGAGGCGAGCGCGTGGTCGACGCGATTGGAGAGCGAGGTCCAGGTGGTCTGGGCGATGGCCGAACCGAGCCACAGGGTGGTGGCCGCCAGGGCCGGTAGGTGGTCGAGCATGGCTTCTCTCCGATCCGCGGTAGGGGGGCAACGTACTGGGGGCCCTGTCGGGGTCAACCGGAGCGCGCCAGGGAAACGCCGAACCCGCCGCCCCCGGGATTCCCGTCGTGCCGCTTCCCCATCGCAGCACCGCGCGCATACTCCGGGGAGGAATCGGATGAGCAACGACGACGACCGCAAGACGCCGTTCGACCGCGCCCGCGCGTTGTTCGAGGCCGTTTGGAGCCTGCCGCCGGAGCGACGCGAAGCCCACCTGCGTGCCGAGGCCGGGGGCGATCGGCAGCTGTTGGACGAGGTCCGGCGCTTGCTCGCCCACGCCGCGACCGGCAAGACGAACGACCTGCGCGGCGCCGCCGACCCCGGTGCCGCTGGCGATGGCGATGGCGACGGCGGCGCCGAGCAGATCGGGCCGTTCCGCGTGCTCGGCAAACTCGGCGAGGGCGGCATGGGCCTCGTCTACCTCGCCGAGCAGCGTCAGCCGATCCGCCGCCGCGTCGCGCTCAAGGTGCTGAAGCGCGGCATGGACAGCAAGGCGTTCCTGGCCCGCTTCGAGGCCGAACGGCAGGCGCTCGCGCTGATGGAGCACAGCTGCATCGCGCGGGTCTACGACGCCGGCGTCGCCGCGAGCGGGCAGCCGTACCTGGCGATGGAGTACGTCAAGGGCGTGCCGATCACCGACTACTGCGATCAGAACAAGCTCTCGATCGCGCAGCGCATCGACCTGTTTCTCGCGGTCTGCTCGGCGGTGCAGCACGCACACACCAAGGGCGTGATGCACCGCGACCTGAAGCCGTCGAACGTGCTGGTGACGACGCAGGACGGGCAGCCCGAGCCGAAGATCATAGACTTCGGGCTCGCCAAGGCGGTCGATCATCGCCTCGTCGAAGCCACGGTGTTCACCGAGACCGGTCAGATCATCGGCACGCCGGAGTACATGTCACCCGAGCAGGCCGGGGTCGGTGGCCTCGACATCGACACGCGCACCGACGTGTTCTCGCTCGGGGTGTTGCTCTACCAGCTGCTGACCGGCACGTTGCCGGTGACGCGCGAGGAGCTGCTGCGGCACGGCTACTACGAGATGCAGCGCGTGATCCGCGAGGGCGAGCTGCCGAAGCCGAGCACCAAGATCACGACGCTCGGTGACGGTGCCAAGGCGTTTGCGAAGGCGCGCCGGATGCCGCTCGCGGAGCTGCAGAAGCAGCTGCGCGGCGACCTCGACTGGATCGTCATGAAGGCGATCGAGAAGGACCGCAACCGGCGCTACACGACCGCGCACGAACTCGGCGCCGACCTGCTGCGCCACCTGCACGACGAGCCGGTGACCGCCGGGCCGCCGTCGGCCGGCTACGTGCTGAAGAAGCTCGCGAAGCGTTACCGCGGCCCGGTCGTCGCCGGCGTCGGCATGTTCGTCGCACTCGGCATCGGGCTCGCGGTCGCGGTGTGGCAGTGGGGCGAGGCGGCGCGGCAACGCGACGTCGCGGAGGAGAACGAGCGGAAGGCGCAGGCTGCCGAGCAGGTGGCGGCGAGCGAACGCGATCGGTTCAAGGAGCTGTTCACGCGCTACCGACGGCTCGAGGACAAGGCCCGCTTGAGCCAGTTCGACATGCGTGCTGCCGAGCTGTGGCCCGAGGGACCCGCCGCCGTCGATCGGATGGCGGCCTGGGTCCAGGAGGTCGATGCCTGGATCGCCGGCATGCCCGATCACCTCGCGGCGTTGGCCGAGCTGCGGGCGGCAGGGGCGCAGCGCGATGGTTCGTGGCGCTTCGAAGACGATGCCGTGCAGTTCCTGCACGATGCGCTGGCCGAGTTCGTGGTCGACCTCGACGCGTTCCGCGGCGCACGCGGCAACCTTGCCCGCGTGCGGGGCGGCCTCGAGTGGTCCCGTCGGGTGTGGCAGGACACGATCGTCGCCCACGACGAGCAGTGGCGTGCGATGAATGCCCGCCTGTTGGTGAATCCGCGCTACTCCGGGCTCGAGTTGCTGCCGCAGCCGGGGCTCGTACCGCTCGGGCGGGATCCGCGGACGAAGCTCGAGGAGTTCGCGTTCGTTCGCTCCGGGAGTCTGCCCGCGCGAAGAGCGGACGGTGTGCTGCAGTGCGTCGAAGACACCGCCATCGTGCTCGTCCTGTTGCCCGGTGGCGCGATGTCGATCGGGAGTGAGCCCGGAGGCGCGGTGTTCGAGAACGAGACGCCGCGCCGCGAGGTCGAGTTGGCAGCGTTCTTCGTCGGCAAGTACGAGGTCACGCAGAGTCAGTGGCGCGCGCTGGCCGGCGAGAACCCCAGCACCTACCAGTCGGCGAACTCGGGATGGAATCCGGTCGAGTCCGTGGTCTGGTACGAAGCGACCGCCGTGCTCGCGCGGTGCGGCCTGCTGCTCCCGACCGAGGCGCAGTGGGAGTACGCCTGTCGCGCCGGAACCACGACGCTGTGGATCCACGGCGATCGTCGCGAGGACCTGGTCGGCCCCGATGGGCTCGGCCTGCTCAATGCCGCCAGCGGGCCGATCGGGGATGCGAAGCAGTGGCCCGAGTTCGATGACGGCTTCGACGTGCACATCGGGCCGGGCCACTACCCGGCCAACGCGTTCGGCCTCTACGACGTGCACGGCAACGTCGCCGAGCTGACCCGCGGCCAGGTCGTCGTGCGGCACGGTCGGCTGAAGCCGCTCGGTGCCGTCGAGTTCGGCCCGGACGACGGCGTCATCCTCGGCGCCGAGACCGAGTGGACCGTGGCCCGTGGCGGCAGCTTCTTCCGCTGCGTCGAGGACGCCCGCAGCGCCCGCCGCGTGCAGGTCAAGAAGGACGACCGCTCCGAGAGCGTCGGCCTGCGCGTCACCCGCCGCATCGACCGCTGACCCCTGACCAATCGCCGCCCGGCCTACTGCATGCGATCGCGCAGCCACGCGATCGCGAACGCCCAGCGCCGGTTCACGGTGCGCGGCGCCATGTCGAACAGCTTGGCGCACTCCGGGATCGACAGCTCGCCGAACACCCTGGCCTCGACGAGTTCGGCCAGCGTACGATCGTGTTCGGCGAGCGCGGCGATCGCGTCGTGGATCCCGAGCGTGTCGACCTCGCCTGCACCCGGCAGCAGGATCGTCGAGTGCAGCTCGACGTCGGCCTTGCCGCCGCCGCGCTTCAGCGCCGCGCGCCGGCGGCATTG
>JAGQRB010000795.1 GCA_020425925.1 Planctomycetota bacterium | reverse complement strand
GTGCCTGCGCGCGCTCGGCGCGGCCCGCGGTGACGGCAGTCTGCAGGGCGGGCTGCAGGCGATGCGCGGCGAGCTCGCGGCGATCTGCGGACCGTTGCCGGCCGGCGTCGTGCTGGCCGACGGTTCCGGTCTGTCGGCGGACAACCGGGTTTCGCCGCGGCTGGTCGCGCACGTGCTGCATGCGGCCCGGCGCGAGTCGTTCGGCGCGATGCTCGGACAGGCACTGCCGATCGCCGGCCGGACCGGCACGCTCGAGGACCGCTTCGTCGGCTCGGCGCTCGCCGGCCGCGTGCGCGCCAAGACCGGTTGGATCCGCGGCGTGTCGGCGCTGTCGGGCTACGTCGAAGCCGGCGACCGGACCTGGACGTTCGCGATCCTGATGGGCTACGACCGGCGAAGAAGCGGCTTCAACAAGGACCTGAAACGCGCCCAGGAACGCATCGTCGCGGCGATCGCGGACGCGCTGTGAACCTCGACCGCGAGCTGCTGCGGCGGGCGCGCCAGTCCGCGTTGCACTTCGCGCGGCTCGCGGGCGACGAGTTGTTGCGCCGCCGCGCCGATGCCGTGAGCACGGTCGAAGCGAAGGCGGTGCCGCGCGAGCTGGTCACCGCCGCCGACCGCGCCGCCGAGGAGCTGATCGTCAAGGGCCTGATCGCCGAGTTCCCGGACCACGGCATCCTCGCCGAGGAGGGTGTCGTCACCGGCAAGGGCGAGATCCACGAGGTCTCCGACTGGACCTGGATCATCGATCCACTCGACGGCACGACCAACTACGTGCACGGGCTGCCGTTCTACGCCGTCGCGATCGCGCTCGCCTATCACGGGCGGCCCGTCGTCGGCGTGGTGCACGCGCCGGCACTCGGCGAGACGTTCGTCGCCGTGCAGGGCGAGGGTGCGGCGCGGCTCCGCGGTGTCGAGCGCGAGTCGATCGCGGTGTCGGCCACCGGCGAGCTCGGCGCCGCGCTGCTCGCGACCGGCTTCGCGTACCTGCGCAACGAGCCCGGCCGCGACGACAACTCGGGGCGCCTCGCGCGCGTGCTGCCGCTCTGCCGCGATCTGCGGCGGCTCGGTTCGGCCGAGCTCGATCTGTGCTACACCGCGGCCGGGGTCTACGACGGCTACTGGGAGCTCTATCTGCAGCCCTACGACGTCGCCGCCGGCGCGCTGATCGTGCGCGAGGCCGGCGGCCGGGTGACCGACCTGGGCGGCGGCGACGATTGGCTCTACGGCGGCAAGGTGTTGGCGACCAACGGGTTGTTGCACGATGCGCTGCTGTCGGTGGTCGGCGATCGCTGACCTCGCCGGCGGGACGGTCAGAGAAATCGCGGCGGTGCCGTCACGTCGAATCGCCGCTGCCCCCGAGGCTGCATGCGACTCCGTGCGTTCTTCGTGGCCGCGCTGGCCGGTCTGGTGCTCTCCCCGTTCGCGTCGGCGCAGGCGATCCCGTTGCCGCAGAACGTCGACGACAGCGGCTTCGGGCCGCTGCTGAGCGGCAATGTCTACCTCGCCAACCAGGGTCTGACCGTGCTGAGCGGTCGCACGCTGACCGTTCAGCCCGGGGTCGTGGTCAAGTTCGCTGCCGGCACACTCTGCAACGTCAGCGGTACGCTGGACGTGCAGGCGACGCCGGCGCAGCCGAGCTACTTCACATCGGACCGCGACGACACGGTCGGCGGCGTGACGAATCCCCTGAGCCCGGCGCCCGGTGACTGGCGGGGCGTCGCGTTCCAGCCGCTCGCCGACGCCAGCACGCTGCGTTCGCTCGTCGTCCGTTTCGGCGGCCTCAACCTCGAGGGCGGTATCGAACTCAACGCTGCCGACATCCTGCTCGACGGCGTGGCGGTCGAGCAGTCGGCGACCGACGGGATCGACCTGAAGAACAGTCATGCGGTGCTGCTGAACTGCCGATTCGACGGCAACCTCGGTCGCGCGGTCGAGAACGCGCCGATCGCGGCGTTGGACGCGTTCGCGGGCAACACCGCCAGCGGCAACCTTCTCGGCGACGCGATCCGGCTCGGCAACACGAGCGTCGCGACCAACCTGACGATCGGTCCGGGCAACCTGATCGGCGGGGTACTCGTCGCACCCTCGCTCGCCGTGAACGGCGGTGTCACGCTCACGCTGCAGGCCGGCGTCATCGTCAAGTTCACGGCGGCAGGCAGCCTGTTCAACGTCGCCGGCAACCTGCAGGTCACGGGTACGGCCCAGAGTCCCGTCGTGCTGACCTCGCTCGCCGACGACGCGGTCGGCGGCGACACGGCGAAGGACGGCCCGACCGTCGGCAGCCCTGGCGATTGGCGGGGGCTCGCGTTCCAGCCGGCCGCCGACGCGAGCGTGGTCCGCTTCGCCACCGTCCGCTTCGCGGGTCAGAACCTGACCGGCGGCATCGAGCTCAACGCCGCGGACATCCTGCTCGACGGCGTCGCGGTCGAACGATCGGCGTCGGACGGGATCGACCTGCAGAGCAGCAACGCAGTGCTCACGGGTTGCCGCTTCGACGACAACCTCGGCCGCGGGGTCGACAACGTGCCGATCCAGGCGCTGCCGAACTTCGCCACCAACACTGCAAGTGGCAACACGCTGGGCGATGCGATTCGGCTCGGCAGCTCGACCGTCGCGTCCAATCTGACGATCGGCCCGGCCAACCTGATCGGCGACGTGCTCGTCGCGGCGGCGATCGGCGTGATCGGCGGGGTGACGCTCACGCTGCAGGCCGGCGTCGTCGTGAAGCTGACGGCGCCGTCGAGTCTGTTCAACGTCTCGGGCAACCTGCAGGTCGGCGGGACGGCGACGAGTCCGGTGGTGTTGACCTCGATCGCGGACGACGCAATCGGCGGCGACACCGGCAAGGACGGCCCGACGACCGGCAGCCCTGGCGACTGGCGTGGACTTGCGTTCCAGCCCGGCGCCACGGCGAGCGCGATGCGGTTCCTGACGGTCCGGTTCGCGGGCAACGGCCTCTCGGGCGGGATCGAGGTCAACGCCGATGTCGAGCTCACCGACTCGGTGGTCGAGCAGTCGCTGACCCGTGGCCTGTCGGTGTTCGGGGGCAACCTGCCGGTCGTGCAGCGCTGCCGGTTCGACGACAACACGACGACCGCGATCTCGCCGCTGAGCTGGGACGCGCTCAGCCGGTTCCGCGACAACACCGCGAACGGCAACCAGCAGGGGCAGCTGACCAGGGTGAGCTCGAGCGCCGTCGGCGCGCTGAACCGGATCGACGTCTGGAACACGCTCAACAGCGATGGCGTGATCGCGGTCGCGACGCGCACGGCGATCGGCGGCGGCAGGGCGCTGATCCTCGGTCCCGGCCTGATTCTCAAGTTCGTGAACCAGGCCGCCGCGAGCAGCGGCTTCACCGCGACCGGGACCGCCGTGCTCGCGTTCGACGGGCGCGGCTACGCGCCGATCGTGCTGACGGCGTTCACCGACGACCAGTACGGCGGCGACAGCAACGGCGACGGCAACGCGACCGTGCCGGCGCCGGGCTCCTGGGGTTTCCTCGAGTACACGTCCTTCGCAGGAGCGGCGCAGTGCAACCACACGCTGCTCCGCTTCGGCGGACTCGGGGCGCCCGCGACGGTGTTGCTCGACAACGGCAGCGTCTCGATCGATGCGGTGCGGGTCGAGCTCTCGAGCTCGAACGGGTTCCAGATCGCGCGGAACGGCGGCGGTTGCCGCAACCTCGTCGCGTTCGGCAACAGCGGCGACGGCATCGTGATGTCGGCGACGAATGCGAGCCTGATCCATGCAACGGTAGCGGCCAACATCGGTCGCGGCGTCGTCACCCAGGGCACGCACACGGGCGCTGCGTCGGCGTGCATCTCGTGGTTCAACGGCATCAACGCGAACGACAACTACGTCGGTTTCGTCGACAACCTCGGTCTGCCGGTGCGGATGTTCTCGTGCGACGGTTCGCCACTGCACAGCGGCACGCAGAACAACTTCGTCGCCGATCCGCTGTTCGTCGATCCCAACAACGGCGACCTCTCGCTGTCGCTGTTCTCGCCGTGCATCGGCTACGCCGGCGCGCCGAACACCGCGTTCACCTACGAGGATCACGACGGCCGCAGCCGCGTGCTCGACCACAACCTGTTCGGCTTCGCGCTGCCCGACATCGGCGCCTACGAGTACGGGGTCTACGACGCGACGATCACCGGTGTGCCGCGGCTCGGGAGCACGGTCTCGTTCGTCGTCGAGGGCAAGCCGTTCCAGGGCAACCCGCCGGGTGCGGGCATCCTGTTCTTCGGCGGGCCGTTCCTCGGTGTCGGCGTGTTCCTGCC
>JAGQRB010000794.1 GCA_020425925.1 Planctomycetota bacterium | reverse complement strand
CGCTGGCTCGAAGCCGTGCGCGCACCCGATCGCACGGCGAAGGAGCGCGGCATGGTGCCGATCGCGGGCAACGGTGCGATCGCGGCGTTCTATCTGGCGCCGACCGAGGCCACCGAACGCGACTTCGAGGCGTTCGTCGCGGCGGCCGCGCAGGCGGTCGCACCCGCGAACGGCGACACGGTCGCCGAGCGTGCGATCCTGGTGCAGCGCCTCGGCGAGGCCGCGACCCCGCCGCTCGACATGATCGCCAACCTCCTCGGCCGCGCCGGCCGCGTGCGCAACCCGGACTTCCCGGCCGATCGCATCTCCTACTACGAGGCGCTGGCCTGCGCGCGCTGGTTCGGCCTGTCGCTGCCGCAGAAGAGCGAATGGAAGCTCGCGGCGTTCGGCGACGCCGGCAAGCACCGCTTCCCGTGGAACAGCGACGCGTTCGAGAACTCGGACGAGTACCGCAACATCGGCGACACGCCGGTCGCAGCCGACAAGGGCGGCCTGTCGTGGCGCAGCACCAACGGCCCGGCGATCCATCACCTCGCCGGCAACGTCGCCGAATGGCTCGAGGCCGCGCCCGACAGCGTCAGCGGCGAGCTCGCCGGCGGCTCCTACTTCGATCGCAGCCGCCGCGACCAGGAGCGTCGCGCCGCCGGCGAGGACTTCCACGCGGCGACGCTGACGAAGGCGCTGCCGGGCTTCGGCTTCCGGATGATCCTGCGCCCGCGCGACTACCTCGCGCCCGAGTTCGCGGGCGGCGTGTTTCCGGAGTAGGGCCGGCTCGCAACTGAACCCTTGAGTGTTGGTTTTGGCCCGTGAGGCCCGGCCTGCCGTCCGCGCCGGCGCCACCGACGCCGGAGTCGACGCAATTCATTGCAGAAGATTGTTTTAGGATGTCGGGCCAACACCCAGGGGTCCGCGACGCCTGCTGGTCGCATGACGCTCGCACAGGTGGTGGCGGCGCGCGACGAACTGATCCGGGAAGTCGAACCCATCGGCTTCGACGAGATCAAGGCGATCACGGACGAGGGCCGCACGCGATGGCCGGGCATGTAGTCGACGCGAACACGGCGCTCGCCTGGCTCTGGGCCGAGCCTCGGACGGTGGACCAGTTGCCGGCGGACTTCGCCGAGACCGCCATGGTCGTCCCGTGGCTCTGGCGTACCGAGGTCGTCGACGCGGTTCTCGTTCGCGAACGCCGGAAGCACCTCACGCAAGCGCAAGGCACTCGGTATCTGCAGACCCTCGACAGTCTGGCGCTGGAAAGTCGTCGGCGAACCGACCCATCGCACACTCGAGGCATTGGCCAATTTCGCGCGCCCCCACCAGCTCACGTCGTACGACGCGCTCTATCTCGAACTCGCGATCGGCGTCGGGAAGCCGCTCTGCACGCTCGATCACGGAATGCAGGACGCCGCGCGTCGTCTGGGAGTCGAACTCGTCATCGATCGCGACCGGGGCGACGGCTGAGCGGCAGGTCGTGCTCGGCGTCGGCGGACAGGGCGGCAACGCCCGCTTCGAGCTCATCGTCCCGAACCTGCTCGGTCTCGTCGGTCGGCACTCCTACAACCAAGCGATCGGCTTCGACCCCGCGGCGAACAACGCAGCGGGCGTCGTTGTCTCCGACGCAGCCGAGGCCGTCATCGGCAGGTAGCCACCGTCGGCCAGCAAACGTCACGCGGATCACAACGCGACTTCGCCGGCTGTCCGTGGCCAGGTCCCGCGCCGCCGCGGGGCTGGCTGGCCCGATCCGCCCCCCGGCGTCCCCCGCGCTGCGGCGCCAGCATTGCCGGCGGTGAACGCGAAGGCCCGCTCGGCGGGCCTTCGCGTTCACCGCGACCGCAGAATGAACAACACCTTCTCCGGGTCGTTGGCGCGCAGTCGGCGGGTGCCGGCGACGAAGCCGGTGAGCTCGGTCGACTCGTTGCGGGTCTTCGGCACGACGCGCGGCTTGCCGGTGGCGGCGTCGAGCGGCACGGCTGCCGCGAACAGGTCGACCTCCGGCTTGTCAAATCTCACCGTCACCGCGAGCGTGTCGCGGCCGGCGACGTTGACGATCTGATCGCGCTGGGCGGCGTCGGCCCAGTCGGCGCCGACGACGACGAGGCACGGCACCGGCTTCTCGCCGGAGTCGATCACGTCGACCGTGAACGTGCGCGTCGGCACGCTGCCGCAGGCGGTGAGGGCGGCGAGCCCGGCCAGGGCGAGCAGGCGACCGACGGATCGGGGGCGGGCCATGGTCAGCGCTCCTGCTTGAGGGTGAACGAGTACTCGCCGTAGCGATTGATCTGGTCCTGCACCGCGCGCTGCGTCAGCTCGTGGGTCTCGGGCACGTAGCCGTAGGCCGTCAGCTGCAGGAACGCGCGCGGACTGCGGCTGAAGTCGATCTCGTAGACCCCCTTGCTGCCCTGGTTGACGCGGACACCGTTGAGGTAGACGCCGGCGTCGGGTGGATCGATCGTGATGCCGACCTGCTCGCTGCTGCTCGCACAGCCGGCGAGCGCGAGCATCAGGGCGAACGGGAACGTCTTGTGGGCTGGCATGGGAGCGCGCCGCGACGATAGAGGCGGGCGCGGCCGATTCCAACTCTGGCCTGCGCTATGCTGCGGTCGTAAGGGCGCTGTTCATGACCCATTTCGTCCCGTCCGCGATGCCCGACGAAGGGCTCGGCGTGCTGCTCCTGATCCGCATCGTCGAGCAGAACACGCCCGGCTTCTTCGCGCCCGATCGGCCCGTGCACGTCGCGCGCGCGCCGGGCCGGCTCGACCTGCTCGGCGGCGTCGGCGGCGGCGAACGTGCGCTCGCGCTGCAGCTGCCGACCTCGGAGGCGGTCTGCGCCGCGGTCCAGACCCGCGACGACGAGATGGTGCGGATCTGGTCGCCGTGCCGCGACGGTGCCCGCACCGATCGCCTCTCGGTCCGCCTCGGCGATCTCGGGTTGCCCGATGCCCCGATCGACGACCAGGAGGCGCGCGCGTTCCTCTGCGCCGATCCGCGCGATGCGTGGATCGCGCACGTGCTCGGCGGGGTGCTCGTGCTGGCGCGCGATCACCGCAAGGTCGTGCCGAACGGCTTCGACCTGCTGCTGACGAGCGATCTGCCCGAGCAGAGCGGCGCCGGTTCCTCGGCCGCGGTCCAGGTCGCGACGCTGCGCGCGGTCGCGCATGCGTTCGGCCTCGAGCTCGACGCCGACGAGCTCGTCGCGGTCTGCCGGACCATCGATTCCGAGATCGTGCGCGACGACCTCGGCGGTCTGCCACAGCGCACGATCGTCGGTGCCACCGCCGGTGCGCTCGCGGCACTGCGCGGCGATGCCGGCGCGCCCGAAGCGATCGCCGTGCCCGACGCGCTCGAGTTCGTCGGTCTCGATCTCGGCATGCCGATCGTGACCGCGACGGTCGCCGACGCGGCCGACGTCGCGGCCGAGAACGCGCGCGCCGAACGCTTCGTCGAGCTGCTGCGGCAGCCGGTGTCGCCGGCGACCGCGACCGAGCTCGGCGAGCTGATGTTCG
>JAGQRB010000793.1 GCA_020425925.1 Planctomycetota bacterium | reverse complement strand
TTCGGCCGCCGCATCGCCGCACGGCGCTGGCCACGCGGCGGCGAAGGCGATCGCCGCCGGTCTGCGCAACGGTGGCGCGCGGGTCGCACGCGGGCTCGGTGTCGGCAGGAACCCGCTCGCCGGTGCCGTCGGGCCGTCGAACACGATGCAGCCGTTGCCGGGCCGGATCGCCGCCGCGCTGGCGCGGGTCGCGAGCCGCGCGGTGCTCTGGGCGCACCGCTTGCGGCCGAGTGTCGCGCGCTCGATGAACGCGACGCGCGGGCTGTTCGATCCCGGGTTCTATCGCCGCAGCTACTACGACGTCTCGGGCTTCGGCGACACGTTGTGCGCGATCCACTACGCGGTGCACGGATGGCGCGAGGGGCGGCAGCCCGGGCGGCTGTTCGACCCGGAGTTCTACCTGCGCGAATACCCCGATGTGCGGGGTGCCGGGATGAGCCCGCTGCTGCACTACGTGCTGCACGGCGCCGACGAGTGGCGGGCGCCGCATCCGGAGCTGCGCGGCGGCAGCAAGCTGCTGGTCGGCGGCGACTGGACGCTCGCCGACTGGTCGGCCGGCGAGTCGGGCGACGCGGACGAGGCCGAACCGGTGGCCGATGGCGCCGTCGCGCCGGTCGATCACTGGGCCTACTTCGAGGAGTTCCGCAGCCACATCGAGGCGCGCCGGCGCGATGCGCGGCGGGCGTGGGCCGCGGTGGCGCCGAAGCTCGAGCGCGTCGACCCCACGCAGCCGGAAGCCGCGTTCGATCGGCTCGCGCGCACGCTGCGATGCGCCGAGTCGCCGCGCGTGTCGATCGTCATCCCGGTGCACGGCGAGGTCGCGACGACGATCGAGTGCCTGCTGTCGGTCGCGGCACACACGCCCGGCGACTACGAGGTCGTGCTGGTCGACGACGCGTCGGCGTCGGAGGCCGCGCGTGTGCTCGCGGCCGTGCCGCAGGTGCGTTGCGTGCGCCAGGACGAGCAGCAGGGCTTCGGTCGCACCTGCAACCACGGCGTCGAGACGGCGCGCGCGGATCTCGTCGTGCTGCTCAACAGCGACACCCAGGTCCGGGACGGCTGGCTCGAGCCGCTGATCGAGGCGCTGGCGGAGGAGGGCACCGGCATGGTCGGCCCGAAGCTGCTGTTCCCCGAGGGCGTGCTGCAGGAGGCCGGCGGGCGGCTCCGCTTCGACGGTGCCGGCGAGATGGTCGGCCTGTTCGAGGATCCGGACGCCGATCGTTTCGCCTACCGCCGCGTGGTCGACTACGCATCGGCCGCCGCGGTCGCGTTCCGACGCGCGGACTTCCGCCGGCTCGGCGGCTTCGACGACCGTTACGCGCCGGCCTACTGCGAGGACGCCGATCTCTGCCTGCGGGTGCAGCAGGACGGCCAGCGCGTGGTCTACGAGCCGCGGTCGACCGTCGTGCACCACCTCAGCAAGACGACGCGCGCGAGCGGTCAGCGCAACAAGCTCGCGTTGGCGCATGCGCATCAGCAGGTGCTCGGCGAACGCTGGGGCGAGCTGCTCGAGGCGCGTGACAAGGTGCGGCTGCTGGCGTTCTACCTGCCGCAGTTCCACGCCGTCCCCGAGAACGACCGCTGGTGGGGCGAGGGCTTCACCGAATGGCACAACGTCGCGGCGGCGCGGCCGCGTTTCCGCGGCCACCGGCAGCCGCGGCGACCGGCCGGCCTCGGCTACTACGACCTGCGCGTTCCCGGGCTGATGCGGCGCCAGGCCGAGCTGGCGCAGCGCTACGGGCTCCACGGCTTCGTGTTCTACTACTACCGCCTCGACGGGCGTCGCATCCTCGAGCTGCCGCTAGAGCAGGTCCGGAGCGACCCCGACTGGCAGATGCCGTTCGCGGTCTGCTGGGCCAACGAGAACTGGACGCGCCAGTGGGACGGGCAGGCCAAACACATCCTGCTGCGCCAGGAGTACGGCGAACGCGAGGATCGCGAGCTGATCGAGGACCTGCTGCGCTACTTCGAGCACCCCGCCTACATCCGCGTCGACGGTGCGCCGCTGGTGCTGGTCTACTGTCCGCTCGAGCTGCCCGATCCGCTGCGCACCACGACGTTGTGGCGCGAGATCTGCCGCCAGCGCGGCATCGGCGAGATCTACCTGGTCGCGGTCGAATCGCACCATCTGATGCGGACGCCGTGGGATCCGCGCGCGCACGGATTCGATGCCGGCGTCGAGTTCCCGCCGCACGAGTGCGGTCAGCCGATCGACCTGCCGAGCTCGGCGCGTTCGCCGGATTTCACCGGCGTGGTGCACGACTACCGCCGCGTCGTCGAGGCGTTCTGCACCCGCGACCTGCCGGCCTACAAGCGCTTCCGCGGCGTCATGCCGGGCTGGGACAACACCGCGCGACGCAAGACCGACTCGCACGTGTTCGTGCATTCGGGCCCGGCGGAGTACCAGACCTGGCTCGAGTTCGCGATCCGCGACACGCGCGCCTTCTTCGTCGGTGAGGAACGGATGGTGTTCATCAACGCCTGGAACGAATGGGCCGAGGCGGCCTATCTCGAGCCCGACCAGACCTATGGCCACGCCTTCCTCGAGGCGACGCACAACGCGCTCCACGCCGAGCGTCAACGCGGATGAGCGCCGCCGCCAGCGTGACCGGAGCGAAGCTCG
>JAGQRB010000792.1 GCA_020425925.1 Planctomycetota bacterium | reverse complement strand
GCGGCTCGCGCCCGAAGTGCTCACCGCGGTCGCCGAACGCGAAGCCGCGCCGCGCGACCGCTCGACGCTGCCCGGCCCCGAGTTCCACTCGCTGCGCGAACACCTGCCCGAGGAGGACGCCCGCGGCGTGCACGCGCTGCGCAGCGCGGCGCTCGGAACGCTGGTGCGGCGCGTCACGCGCGGCCGCATGCCGCGCACGGTCGGCGTCGTGCTCGACCTGCGGCGGCCACCCGGGCGCCGCCTCGACGGCGGTGCCCGACGCTTCGAATGGAGTCTCGGCGCCTGCGCCACGGTGATCACCGCGTTGCGCGCGCGCGGCGCCGAGATCGACGTCGTGGTGATCGACGAACGGCCGACCCGGATCCTGGTCCAGAGCCCCCAGCGCGAGGTCGAGCTGCTGACGCTGCTGGCCGAAGCGTCGACGACGGCACACGCGCCGTTGCCCGGCGGCCTGCTCGCGGCTCTGCGCGGCTACGAGCGCTGCTACTGGATACCGGCCGGTTCGTTCCTCGCGGCCGCCGACCGCGCGCTGCTGCCGGCCGCAGTCGAACTCGTCGGAGGTCCGGAGTGAGGTCGCGCAAGCCGCGCTCGCCGACCGACATCGCGGCAGCGATCGCACTGCTGGCGTGCGGAGTCGTCGCCGTCGCCAACCTGCCGCTCACGCAGCTGCCGCTCGGGTGGCTCCTGGCGTGGACCGCGCCGGCGGCGTTCTTCGGTTGCCTGCGCCGACGCCCGCGACGGCCGTGGCTGCGCGCGCTCGCGGCCGGCGCGACGCAGATCGCCGCGTTCGCGCTGGCGCTGCGCTATGCCGGCACGCTGTCGCGCCCGGCGATCCTGGCCTGCACGATCCTGCCGCCGCTGGCGTTCGTCACCGCGCGTCGGCGCGACTCGGACGCGTCGCTCGGTCTGTTCCTCAGCTTCTGCGTGCTGCTCGTCGGCGTCATCCTCGGTGGCTCGAATCTGCCGATGCTCGCGGGCTACGGCCTCGCGGCCTGCCTCTCGCTGCGCTGCGAGACCTGGCTCGCCGCCTGCGCACAGAGTTCCGGTCCGCGGCAGCAGTCGCCGGCCGCGAGTCGCGCCCGTCCGATCCTGCTGACCGGGCTCGCGGTCGCGCTGCCCTGCCTGTTCGTCGCTTTCGCCGTCGAGCGCACGCTCGCCTGGCTGCCGTCGCCGCTGCGCGATCACGGCGAACAGCATGCCGCCGCCAACCAGCCACAGGTCTTCCAGAAGGGTCTCGACGACACGTTCCGCCTCGGCAGCGGCGGGATCCTCGCCGATCTCGCCGGCGAGGAGCTCGTGCTCGTCCACGGCGCCGACGGCGCGCCGGTGCCACCCGACCTCTACCTGCGCTGCGGGTTCTTCGCCGAACCCGATCTGCACGAGTGGCGCGTCGGCCGGCTCGACCTCGCGCCGCCGACGACCAGCACGGCGCACACGATCGGCGAACGGCAGCAGGGCCCCGAAGAGCGCTGGCTCGCGATCGACCGCTTCGCGGGCGCCCGCAACTTCGTCTTCGTGCCGCCGCACGCGATCGAGCTGCGCGGTCTCACCGGCCTCAACATCGATCGGACCCGACTCTGGCTGCGCCAGGCGGAAGACAGCACGCCGACGAGCTACACGGTCTCCTACCAGCCGATGACGGGCGCCCGGATGCTCGACGCGCCCGACGGCGACGGCCAGCGTCTCGGTCTGCTCGAGCTACCGCCGTCGCTCGATCGGGCGCGCTACCTCGCGCTGCTCGACGAATGGGGCGCGGACGGCACCCCGGAGCGCATCGCGCGGCGGATCGCGGTCGGACTCGCCGAACGTTGCCGCTACGACCGCATCGAGCCGGTCGGCCCGTACCGCCACACGATCGACAACTTCCTGTTCGCCGAGGGCGACCGGCGCGGCTTCTGCATGCACTTCGCCACCGCCGCGGCGCTGATGCTGCGGCTTCGCGGCGTGCCGTGCCGCATCGGCGTCGGCCTCTACGGCGGCGGCCCCGACCGCAACGACCCTGCGGCCCGGATCTACGGCTCGCAGCACGCCCACGCCTGGGTCGAGATCCGGTTCGAGAACCGTGGCTTCGTGGTCTTCGACCCGACGCCGCCCGAGGAACGCGGCCAGCGCATGCCGTCCCGCCCCGCCCCCGCTATCGAGGACGACGCGCCCGCCGCCGGGGCGGGCGCGGCGGTCGGATTCTGGCGCGGTCTGCTCGATTTCGTGCTGCAGCCGTGGTTCCTGCTCGGAGTCCTCGTGCTCGCCGGGGCCGCGAGCCTGTGGCCGAACCGGCAACCGGGTGCGCCCGAGATCGTGATGCCGCGCTCGGTGCGCTCCGCGCGGCGTCTGCTGGTACGGATCCTGCGAGCGCTCGGTGCCCGCGGTCACCTGCGCCAGCGCGGCGAGACGCTCGAGCAGTTCAGCGCGGTGCTGCACGCCCGCGATCGCCTCGCGCCCGCAGTCGCTGCCGCCTTCCGCAGCTACCAGGAGATTCGCTTCGGTGGTTTCCCGCTCGATGACGAACGCGAACGGACCCTGCTGAGCGGCATCGAGAGCGCGCTCGCGACCGAGCCCGCCGTGGCGGCCGCCGCCGAGGGGATCACGGCGCCGCGCACGCCGGCAACACGAACTCGAGGCTGAGCCGGTCGTCGACACCGCGCACCGCGATCGCGCCGCCGACGCGTGCCAGTGCGATCCGAGCTGCGAGCAGTCCCGACCGATCCCCGCCGCTGCGCAGCGTCGCCCGCAGCACGTCGACTTCGCCGAGCAGCACGGCTTCGGCGGCAGCCTGCGCACCGGACGCGATCGGGTCACCCATGAGTTCGACGAGCGCAACGCGTCGGCGGCGGCCGCCGGCCAACCCCGCAAAATCGTCGGCAACGCGAAGTTCGACACGCCGCGCGCGCTGTTCGACGAAGAACAGCGCGCCGTGCAGTAGAGCCTGCGTGATCTCGGGCACCGGGATCCGCACCTCGACATCGGCGACGCACTCCCCGACCGCGACCCCGACGCCGCGCTGCGCCGCGTGCTTGTGCACGATCGCGACGAGATCGGCAACGATCGCCGCGACCTTCACCCGCCGCCAGTCGCGCGGCCCGGACCGGATCAAGAGCGCGAGCGCGCGACCGATCGACGCACCTTGAGTCGCGCCGCGCTCGAGCTCGCTCAAGGCCTGCAGATCCGCCGCATCGCGAACGTGTGGCCGCAGCGCCTCCGCGACCCCGATGCCGGCGAGCAGCAGGTTCGACAGATCGTGCACGATGGCTCCGGCGAGCCCACCGAGTACCCGCAAGCGCGCCGCCGCGAGCTCGCTACCCAGACGCGAAGACGCCGGCACGACGAGCCAGCGTTCGTCGCCGTCGCCGACGATCCGGAATCCACCGGTCCCATCGGCGGCGAGCGTCAGCTCGTCGAGGTGGGTCGCACCGAGACCGGCGAGCAGCTCGCGCATCGATCCGTTCAACGGGTGCACGACGCCATCGCGGTCGACCCGGCCAACGGCATCGGAGAGCGCTTCGAACGGCCAGGTTCCCGGCTCGCCATTCATCGCCGCGCAGCGTAGCCGCAGGCCGGGCTCATTCATATGCCAGCAGACGCGCGCGCCCCCGATCGAACGTGACCCGGCAGCGCCCGAGCAGGTCCATGCCGAGCACGCCGTGCACCGGGAAGCCGCCGTCGTCGCCGCGCGGCACGACCGGCAACGCGACCCCGCGGAAGCGCGCCTCGGAAACCCGCAGGACGATGTCGCGGACCTCGCGCACGGCGATCAGGCCGCCGCCGACGGTGCGGACGCGGCGGAAGGTCGCAACCGCGCGGCGCCCGGGTGGCAGCGCATCGACGCCGGCGACCGTGAGGCTCGAGTGGCTCGCCCCGGTGTCGAGCACGAACCACAGCCGCGTGCCGTCGGCGGTCACTGGCAGCAGGCAACGACCGTCGGCCCGCACGCACTGCACCGATTCGAGCGCGGGCAGGCCACGCGGCAACTCGAGCACGACGCTGTCGCGCTCCGGGTCGATCGTCAGGCGGAAGGCCGCGAGCTGATCGAGGCCGAGCACGCCGCGCGGCACGCGTTCGGGACCGCCGTGGAGATCACGCAGCATCAGCGCGGCGTCCTCGATCACGAGGATCGGTACATTGCCGAGATCGACGTCTCCGACCGCGAAACGCGGCAGCAGCCCGGCCTCGACCGCGATCGCGCGACCGGCACTGTCGACCGCGCTGCCGGCAGGCAACAGTCCACGGACCCCGAGCTCGGCCGCGAACTCGCGCGACAGCGTCGTCATCGAGGTCCCGGTGTCGATCGCGAACGGGCGGTTGAGCTCGCCGGCGCTGCAGACGAACTCCGGGATCGGGCTGTCGAGCAGCGGCTGCTCGGTCAGCAGCGGACCGGCCTGTTTGCGTCGGAACGGCAGCAATCGCGATACCGCAGCGAACGCGCGGCGACGCTCCGCCGCTTCGGTCGTCGCACCGGCCTCGAGATCGGCAGTCGCCTCGCCCCACCGTCCGGCCTGGAACAGCAGATCGCCGAGCCGGCCGCGCAGCGCCGCTTCGACCGGTGGCGCGACTCCGGCGACGCGCGCGCGCCGGATCGCGGCGAGCTGGGAACGCACCGCGACGTCGTCCTGCCACAGCAGCTCGGCGACGACCGAGTGCCAGTACGCGACCTCATAGTCGTCGGGATGGAGTTCGCGCAGCCGTTCGATGGCCTCGTCGGCGCGTTCGATCTGACCCTCGTGGATCCAGAGCTCGACCGACTCGAGCACCTCCGAGCGCGTCGGTCCGACCGGCGCGAACCGGCAACCGGACGCCAGCGCGAAGACCGCGAGCAGACGCACCGCGATCACCCTGGGCCCGGACACGGCGATCTCAGAGCGAGGTGACGCGCCGCGAGTACGTGCTGACGGCGTCGACATCGATCTCGACGGGACTGATCGACTGCAGATAGGTCGTGCGATCGCGGTACGCGTTGTTCGAGGTCGCCAGCACGCCACCGCCGTTCGACGAGCCGTAGGCCGACAGTCGCAGCTCGTAGCTGCGGCCCGATACCAGCGGGCTGACGGCCTCCATCGGGAACGTCACGAACGTGAACGACGTCGCCGTCGGCGGCACGTAGGCCTGCCAGAGCAACAGCTCGCTCGCGCTCTCGTTGCGCAGCTCGAGCACGCCGTAGAGCGTTCCGGGTGGCAGCGTGAACTGCACGGTGAAGCCGGCGCTCAGCACCGTCGCGCCCTCGACAGGCTCGGAGATCGTCGGCAGCGGGAGGATCTTCGGCGCGCCGATCACACCGCCGGCGCCGAAACGCAACAGGGCGCGCTGCGCGATCTCGTCGGTGCCGACCGCCGTGCTGCCGCCGACGAGCGCGAGCCAGTCGTTGCCCGCGATCGAGCCCGCGAGCGGCGGCAGCGTCAGGGCGAGGTCGCCGCCGCTGACCGCAAGGTTGCCGGTCAGATCGCGGACCACGTCGATGGCGAGGCCCGAGGGCTGCCGCAGCGCCAGCGACGCCGACAGCGAGCCCGTGAGCCGAGCGTCGAGTTCGGCGAGGGCACCGGGCGCCGCGAACACAGCATTCGCGACGTGGTCGAGCGGCAGGTCGAGCGCGGTGAGCGCGCCCTCGGGCGGCTGCAGATCGGTCGCGACCGCGAGTTTCTCGAGCCGGACACCACCGGTCGTCGACAGCTCGGCGACCGCGAGGTGGCCGCCGACGCGGTCGACGCCGGCACGGTAGGCCGCGTGCGTCGTCGCCGGGTCGACGTCGATCGGCAACGCCGAAGGGATCGCGATGCCCTCGACGACGTCGTCCCACCATTCCTGCAGCTCGATGCGGCGCGTCGCGCGCAGCCGGTGCATCGCGCCCGGGTCGGCGCCGGTCACGGTCCCGGCGTAGAGGCCGTGACGATCGAAAGCTCCGAGCGTCGGCCGCAGCGCCTGCTGCAACGGCATCTCGAGCTTCTCGCCGTTCGGCGTGTCGATCGAGAGCGTGTGGGTGATCGCGCGGCCGGCGCGCTCGGTCCGCACGGTCGCCGTCGCCCGACCCGACATCGACCGTTCGCTGAACAGCACGCCGCCCTCGCGCGTCACCCCGACGAAACCGGCGTCGGGGGTCGAGCCCCGCACGAACGCGGCGTCGTAGATCGGCCCGGTGCCGAGCGCGTCGGTCACGATCACGCGCGAGCTGCGCGAACCGGTGAACCAGGCCGCCTCGTCGTAGAACTGGAACGCATCGCGCCAGCGCTGGCCGTTGCCGGTGAAGCCGACACTCTGCGAGTAGATCGCCGCCACCCGATCGCGCGGGAACGCGTCCTGGAACCCGAACCACCGCGACGGCACGTCTTCGAAGATCGCCTGGCCGGCGCCGTCGCTGATGGTCGCGACCGCGACGCCGCCGAACAGCGAGCTCATACGGGCGAGCCGGAACGGCTCGGAACGCGCCCGCTTGACCTGCTGGACCCGCAGGTTGCCCGCCGGCAGCGTGTCGAGCTCGATGTCGCCGGCGTCGACCTCGGCGGTGCCGATCATCGCCGCAGCCGCCGTGGCGATCGCCGGCAGCCAGCTGCCGCCGGCGAAGACCTCGATCGACGCCGAACGCGGCGCGCCGTCGGCCGTGGTCGCCGGCACGTCGGTGACGACGAACACCCCGTCGGCCCCGGTGCGTCCGCGCCGGCCGTCGACGACCACGAGCGCGTCCCGCACCGGCACGTCGTCGACGTCGACGACCCGTCCGCGCACGCTGCCGGTCGACACCGCCACACCGAACGCCCAGAGACCGCCGGTCGTGATGCCGGCGGCGGCCGAGATCAGTCCGCCGGCGGCGTTGCCGATGCCCGCCGTCGCCCATTCGCCGGTCGCGTCATCGAGGTGCCACAGCGTCACCGTGCCGGCGGCCGCGAGATCGTCGGTGACGGCGAAGTCCGCGCCGGGCGCGATCGTGACATCGAGCGGGTCGACGTAGAGACCGCGACCGAGCAACACCCCGGCCGGCGGCACCGCGGGACCGTGCTGCGCCTGCAGTGTCCCGAGCCGGAGCGTCACCTGCGCGGCGCCGCTGGCCATGCCTACGCTGGCGCCGATCGGGATCATCGTCGAGCCGCCGTTGGCGGCCGGATTCGGCAACACCGCGGCGCCGGCCTGCGTGCCGACCGGGATGGTCGCCGACCCGCCGGTCGCGGCATCGGGCAGATGGAACACCGCCGGGACGTCGCCACCGGGCAGCGACAGCGCCGCCGCGACGACGCCGAGCAGATCGCCCGACCGCGCCGCGGCGAAACTGCCGTCGACGCGCACGACGCGTTGTCCGGTCGGGTTGGCGAACAGGTCACCGCGGCCGTTGCGCCCGGTGAGCGCAGCGACATTGGTGCCGTCGATCGTCACCCGCGCCGCCGTCACCCCGCGATTGTCGTCGTCGTAGACGTTCACCTTGCTGCTGTCGCTCGGTAGCGGCGAGAGCCGCGGGCCGATGTCGGAACCACCGCCCTCGCAGCCGGCGACCAGCAGCAGTGCGAGACCGACGAACGCACGGCGCCGGCTCAACGCCCACCCCCGGTGCGGTTGGTGAATCGATCGGGCTCGGGCGGGGTCGCGACCCGACTGCGGTGGCCACCGGCGCCTACCGAGCGCACGCCGACGACGACGTCGTCGAGGCAGACCCCGCGCAGCGTCGCCCGCCAGCGATCGCCCCGGATCGGCTCGAGTCCGGCTTCCGCCTGCTGGACGACCGCGGTCCAGTCGGGCGCGGTCGTCGCGCGCCAGACGAACTCGCAGCGAACCGGCTCACCGGCTGCGTCGGTGGCCGGGGTGTAGTCGACCTCGGTGTCGTAGGCCTCGCGCCGGAGGCGCGCCGCGTGCACCAGGGGCGGCGGCGGCGCCGAAGCGAGCTCGGCGAGCGTCGCGACGACGACCCTGGTGACGTTCGCGGTGTAGGCGAAGTTCGCGTAGTCCGGCAGATCGCCGTACTCCTTGCCGTCGCGCACCGTGACGTTCTGGTGCTGGCGCGAGAAGTCCTCGCGCGGCTCGCTGAAGCGCACCGCCGGATAGCCCTGCTCGAAGAACGAACGGTGGTCGCCGCCGCGGCCGTAGCGATCGCCGCGGAAGATCAGCTTCACGCCGAACCCGTCGGCCGCCGGCAGGTGCTTGTCGGCGGCGTAGGTGCAGGCACGCGCCAGGCTGCGCCCGAAGCTGTCGTTGCCGGTCGGGGCGTAGCTGAAGCAGCGAACGTGATCCTCGTAGGTGCGACCGTCCATGCCGGTGGTGTTGCCGACGATGTCGCAAGTGATCATCCCATCGACCTTCGCACCGCGCTCGGCCAACGCCTGCGCGTGCGCGCCCGAACCGAGCAGCCCCTGCTCCTCGCCGTCGTAGGCCACGAACAGGATCGTCGCCGGGAACTCGCGCCGGCTCATGACACGGCATGCCTCGAGCGCTGCGGCGGTGCCCGAGGCGTCGTCGACCGCCCCCGGCGCGCGCCCCTCGCCGTCGGTGCCGTCGCTGTTGCGCGAATCGTAATGGCCGCCGACGACGTAGATCCGCTCGGGGTCGACCGTGCCGCGCAGCGTCGCCACGACGTTGACGAGCGCGAGCTCCGGCGGCATGCCGCGCCGGCGAACCGGCACCGTCGCGGACTCGAGTGCGACCGTCAGCCGCCCGCCGGTGACGGGGTCGGCCGCGATCGCCTCGTAGGCCGCCTGCAGCCACCGCCGCGCCGCGCCGGTGCCCGCGGTGTCGAGATCGTCACGCGACAGCACGTGACGCGTGCCGAAGCCGCAGAGGATCCGAACGGACTCCTCGATGCGCGCGGCGTCGACCTCGCGCAGCATCGCCGCGACCTCGTCGGGGATCGCGGCCTGGGCCGGAACGAGCGCGCCCGAGAGCAGCACAACGGCGGCGGTTGCCTTCATGCGAGCAGATTTACCCCGTCCATCCCCGCCGTGGGCGACAGACCGAGAATCGGCAGCAACGTCGTGGCAATGTCACACAGCCGGCCGCCCGACTGCAGGCGCTTGCCGCGCACGTCAGGGCCACACAGCACGAACGGGACCGGGTTCGTGGTGTGCGCGGTGTGCGGCTCGCCGGTCTCGGGGTCGATCATCTGTTCGGCGTTGCCGTGGTCGGCGGTGATCGCAACCGTGCCGCCGAGCTCGAGGCAGGCAGGCACGACTCGCGCCAGACAGTCGTCGATCGTCTTCACCGCCGCGAGCGCCGCCGGCATCAGACCGGTGTGCCCGACCATGTCGGCGTTCGCGAAGTTGAGGATCGTGACGTCGGGACGGCGGTCGCCTGCGAGCTCCTTCAGCAGCGCGTCGGTGACCTCGGGCGCCGACATCCGCGGCTGCAGGTCGTAGGTCGCGACCTTCGGACTCGGGATCAGGACGCGTCGCTCGCCCGGCAGCTCGCGCTCGTCGCCGCCGGAGAGGAAGAACGTCACATGCGCGTATTTCTCGGTCTCGGCGATGCGCAGCTGGCTCAACCCCGCGTTGCTCACGACCTCGGGCATGATGCCCTTGAGGTTCTGCGGCGGGTAGGCGACCTCGCACGGGAAGTCGTCGCGGTAGCGCGTCATCGTCACGAACCGCACCTGCGGGAACGTCGCGCGGGCGAAACCGTCGAACTCTCGGCTGACGAACGCCTCGGTCAGCTGGCGCGCGCGATCGGTGCGGAAGTTGAAGAAGATCACCGCGTCGCCGCCGCGCACGCGGCCGGCATCGCGCGAGCCGATCACGGTCGGCAGCACGAACTCGTCACCCTCGCCGCGGTCGTAGGACGAGGACAGCGCCGCCATCGCGCTGTCGGCGACGTGACCTTCGCCGAGCGTGAGCGCGTCGTAGGCCTTCTGCACCCGTTCCCAGCGCTTGTCGCGATCCATCGCGTAGTAGCGGCCGATCACGGTCGCGATCCGACCGACGCCGAGCGCTTTCATTCTGGCCTCGACGTGCTCGAGGTAGCGCTTCGCCGAGCGCGGCGGCGTGTCGCGGCCGTCGAGGAACGCATGCAGCAGCACGGCATCGCCGCGCAGCCCGGCGTCCCGACACATCTCGAGCAGGGCGTCGAGGTGGTTGTCGCTGCTGTGGACGCCGCCGTCGGAGACGAGGCCGAACAGGTGCAGCACGCGGCCACCGTTCGTCGAATCCCCGTTCGTCGCATCGCCGCGCGCGTGATCGATCGCGCCCAGCAGCGCCGGGTTCTGCTGGAATCGGCCTTCGGCGATGGCGCGATCGATGCGGGTGATCTCCTGATAGACCACGCGTCCGGCGCCGATGTTGAGATGGCCGACCTCGGAGTTGCCCATCAGGCCGCAGGGCAGCCCGACGCTCTCGCCGCTGGCCTCGAGCAGCGCGACCGGCCACTGCTGGCGCAGCTCGTTCCAGAACCGCGGCTCGGCGCTCGCGATCGCGTTGCCCGGCCCCGACGGCGCCTCGCCGAAGCCGTCGAGGATCGCGAGGATCAACGGCGGCCTCATGCGAGCATCTTCTCCACCTGGTCGGCGATCTTCTCCTGATGGCGCAGGATCTCGGCGTGCACCGTCTTGGCGCGCACCATGGTCGACTCCGCGAGCTCGCGATTGGCGAGGAACGCGGCATTGATGCGGACGTTGAGGAACGCACCCTCGGCCGACGCGAGCAGCAGCGCCGCGCCCGACGCCAGGTCGCTGACGATCGCCTTGCCGACACAGTCGGCGACGCGGTCCATCGCGACGAAGACGTCGCGCACCATGCACATCGCTTCCTCGGGCACGACCATCGCGCCGACCAGCGCCTCCTGGATCGCCTTGTCGCGCAGCGCCTTCTCGCCGTCGCTGTTCTTCGGCATGCCGTAGGCAGCGCTCACGAGATCGAACGACTTGCAGTCGCGCTCGGCCATCGGCTTCAAGCGCTCGAGATGGTTCGCCAACAGCTGTTCGACCGCGGCGAGCTCGCCCTCGCGCTCGGCGTTGGCCTTCTTGCCCTTCGAGAACCGCACGACCATCAGGAACAGCGCCGTCCCGAGGCTGCCGGCCATCGCCGCAGCCGCACCACCCCCCGGAGTCGGCGTCTTGGCCGCGAGGGAGTCCACGAGCTTCTCGAAGGGTTGTTGCATCATGACGCGCCGAGTCTCGGCCCCGGCGCGGCCGGATCAAGCGCGGATCGCTTTCTCCGGCCCCGGCTTGCGCTGCCCTGCCGGCGGGGGAGAGTGCATGCATGATCCGGCTCACCTGCCGCCGTCTCGTCCTGGCCATCGCGACCGTCGCGAGCGCCTGCGCGGCGCGGCCGAACATCCCCGACCGCGCGACCGGCCTGCTGCGCGACGCCCCCGAGGGCGAGGCCGCCCTTCTGCTGGTGTCGGGCGACCGCGTGCTGACCGCGGCGGTACCGATCGGCCGGTCGGCGCTGCCGCCGCCGGTGCGCGTCGCGATCGATGCCGTCGCGCCCGATGGCGACGAGACGTTCTGTGGCCTGGAATGGGGCACGCGCGGCCCGGGCTACCGCATCGAGAAGCGCTACGTCCAGGACGGTGTCGAGGACGTGCGCAGCACCCTGATCCGCGAGGACGGCGTCGTGCTCGAACGCGCGCATTCGCTCGCGATCGGCGACGTACCGAAGGAGATCCTCGCCGCCGCGATGCAGGTCGGACCCGACGTCCGCCGCGTGATGATCGTGTCCGGGCCCGAACAGGAGGAGTATTGGCACTGCGAGGTCGGCGACCGCATCGGTCGGACCTACCGCGTGCGGGTCGGACTCAACGGCCGGATCGTCGAAGTCCGCCGGCGCGTGCTCGCGACCGTCGAGATCTGACGGGTCCGATCGCGCTACAGCGCGCCGGGCAGCGGCCGCCGGACCAGTCCGAGGAACGCGGCGCGCTCCGCGATCACGAGATAGACGGTGAGCAGCACCGCGCCGAGCACCATCGGATCCGCGATCCCGGCGCCGCTGACGCAGAAGTTGAACACCACGATGTTGGCGACGATCGGACCGAGCAGCAGCAGGCCGAGGCAGCGCGTGCGCGGAATGGCGACGAGCAACCCACCGAGCACCTCGCACACCTTCACGAAGGTCAGGTAGCCGGTCGGCGCGAACGCCGCGAAGAAGTGTGCCATCGCGCTGCCTTCGGGGTGCGCCGGCTGCTCGGGTGCGAGGTCGAGCAGGAACACCAGACCGGCGAACAGGAACAGGAGGCCGAGCAGCACACCGGCGACGTGGGGAACGAACTTGCTCACGCCGGACGGTGTAGCGCGCGACCGGACGCGGGGCGAGCGGTATCGACGCCGGCGTTCTCGACTATCGCGACGAGCTCAGCCAGAGCGCCGCGAGCCGTCGCTCACCGGGCTCCAGGTCGAACGCCACGGTGCCACCACCCGCACCGCCAGCCGCCTCATCCAGCCGATAGCGCCCGGGTCGCAACCCGCGCAGCGCGAGAACCCCGCGTTCATCGGTCTGGACGGTCTCGGGTGCCGACGAGTCCCGATCGAGCCCGGAGGCCTGCAGTCGGAGCTCGCAGCGGGCAGCCGGCTCGCCGTTGATCCGCAGGACCGGCGCCCACACGTCGGCGGGCGCGATACCGCCGATGGCGACCTCAACCGCTTCGGTGCGGGTACTCGCGACGCGCACGTGCAGCGGCGGCGCGATGTGACGCGTCGGTGCGCGACCGACGTCGGTGGTGTGCGCATCGAACTCGAGGACCCACTCACCGGCCGGCACATGGGCGAACTCGAAGACACCATCGGACGCGACCTCGACCGACGGCACCGGGACTTGCGGCGCCGCGGCCGTCGAACGCAGACGCAGGCGCGGACCGAGGCCGAGCTGTTCGGCACCGCCGGCCGCGGCGCGGAACGCGGCGATGGCGGCCGCGGGCACCACGCGGCCGACGACCCGCCCACCGGCCGACGCGACGAGATCCAGTTCCTCGACATCGCTCGCG
>JAGQRB010000791.1 GCA_020425925.1 Planctomycetota bacterium | reverse complement strand
GTTCACCGCGACCGTGCAGGCGCTCGCGACGCCGGCCGCGGCTTTGGCGTTGCCGCGCACGTCGCCGTTCCTCGGTGCGGTCGGCGCGGTCGGCTGGGTGGTCGGCGCCTGCCCGCTGGCGACGAGCGGTCGGCTGCTGCTCGGTGCGCCGGCCGCCGCGGCGGTCGAACACGGTGTGCTCGCGGGTGCGCGCCAGCACGGCCGCAGCGCGACCGAGCTGCTGCAGGCCAACGCCGCGCCGATCCTGCTGGTCGAGAGCGCCGGCGATCCCGACCCCGAGCGTGACGGCGCCGCGCGGCTGGCGCGCCTGATCACGCGCAAGGGCGACACCGCGCTCGACCTGCCGGCGGCGCCGGTCGTCGAGCTGATGCGTCGCACCGGCCGCGACGACGACCTGCTGCTGCCGTTCGTCGCCGCGTTCCTGCAGCTCTGACGCTACGCCGAACGGTGCACCGTGAGCTGCGGGAACGGGATGTTCCAGCCGTTCTCGGTGCAGGCGTCGACCAGCAGACGCTGCAGCGCCCGGCTCAGCTCGCGGAACCGCGGCGCCGCCGCACCGTCGAAGTCGACGCGCGCGTTGAGGTCGAGCGAGCTGCTGCCGGCCGACGCGAACTGCACCTCGACGCGGCAGATCTGCTCGGCCGGCACGAGTTCCTCGAGGCCACTCTGCAGCGCCGTCTGCAGCGCCGCCGGAATCCTGGTCGTGGCGTCGCGCTGGTGGGCGTAGTCGACGCCGAACGCGCTCGTCATGCCGAAGCCGCGCGACAGGTTGCGCGGCTTCTGGGCCAGGAACTCGGTGGTGGCGTAGGTCTTCGGCGCCGCGAAGTCGTCGACGACGACGAACTCCGGCGTCTGGGTCAGCACCCGGCCGATGACGCCGTCCTCGAGCATGACGTGATCGTCGACCCGGGTCGGGAACCACGGCTCGTCGGCACCGGGCACGCGCGAGCGTTGACCGATCAGGTGTTGGATCGGGACCCGCAGCTCACCGCCCTGCAGCTCCGGGTTGACCAGCGTCGAGTAGAACCGCAGGTTGTCGACGCGGTAGGGCAGGCCCTCGACCAGGATACGTTCGCCTTCGCGCACCGAGCCGATGTTGAGGATCAGCCGGATCTGCTCGTAGAACTGCGGCGCCGCCTTGACCAGCACCCAGCCGGCGCCGATCAGGAAGATCACGCCGATCGCCAGCAGCAGGTAGTCGTCGCGCAGCCACGGCACGACCAGCGCGGCAACGATCGCGAGCAGCACACCGAGCGCGGAGAACAGCACCTCGAGCACGCGCAGCGACACCGCGCGCTCCCTGCGGCGGCGCGACAGCAGCCGAGCCTGCAGCCAGCGGCTGCCGAGCAGCACGGCGGCGAACGCGACACCGGCGAGCAGCAGGTTCAAGCCGCGCTGGCGGAAGAACGTCCGGACGTGCTCGAGGAACGGCGTCTGCGACTCGGTCAGCGCGCGATGGCGAGCCTCGAGGATGTTGCGCTCGCTGCGCGCCCGTTCGATCAGGCGACCCCATTCGGCGATGTCGCGCTCGGCCTCGGCGCGCGCCGGCGCGTCGGGCGGCAGCAGGTCGCGGGTGCGGGTCGTGATGCGCTGCGCCAGCTCGGCCTGGCGCTGGCGCAATTCGAGCTGCTCGATCCGGCCCTTGAGCCCCGCGATCTGCCGCGACTCGGCGGTCAGGCCCTTGGCGGCCTCGACCACCGGCTCGACCAGCGACAGGATCTCCTTCTGCAGGTCGAAGGGCGCTGCCGGCGGCGCCTCCTCGAACTCGCGGACGTTGGTGCGCGACGCGAGGCTGCCGAACTGCCACTCGAGCTCCTGGATCGTCAGGTCGAGATCCTTGCCGCGCTGGGCGTCGCCTGCCGCCGCCGCGGCCTGGCGGTCGGTCCTGGCCTGGTCGAGCTGCTGCGCCAGCTCGTTCATCGCCTGCACGGTCGGTTCGTCGAGTCTGGTCGGCAGATCCTGCGCGGCGACCCTGACGGCGAGAACGACAACGAGGCAGGACCGGAGCAGCGGACGCAGGGCAACAGACATGCTCGCGAGCCTACTCACGCTGGCATCGCGGTTCCCGAACTTCATGATGCGCAGTCGGATGAGCAACGACATCTCGACGAAGCCGCCGAGCGGCATGCGCGATTTCCTGGCCCCCGACGTCGCCAGGCGCCGGCACGTGATCGCGGTCGTGCAGCGGGTCTACGAGTCGTTCGGCTTCGTGCCACTCGAGACCCCGACGATCGAGAACCTGACGACGCTGCTCGGCAAGTACGGTCCCGAGGGCGATCAGCTGCTCTATCGCCTGCTGCACCGCCGCGAGAAGCTGCAGCGCGCGCTCGAGGCCTCGGCCGACGAGCGCGGGCTCGCCGACGAGGGGCTGCGCTACGACCTGACGGTGCCGCTCGCGCGCGTGGTGGCGAACTACAAGGACCTGCCGACGTTCTACAAGCGTTACCAGATCCAGCCGGTCTGGCGCGCCGACCGACCGGCACGCGGGCGCTTCCGCGAGTTCTACCAGTGTGACGTCGACGTCATGGGCACGCAGAGCCTGGTCGCCGAGGCCGAGGTCTGCGGTGCGGTCGCGACGGTGTTGCGCGAGCTCGGCTTCGCGGACTTCCGGATCCACGTCAACCACCGCGAGCTGCTGCGCGCGTTCGTCGCCGGCGCCGGCATCGACCTCGCCAACGAGTCGCTGGCACTGATCGCGCTCGACAAGTTGGACAAGGTCGGCCGCGACGGGGTGCTCGAGGAGCTCGGGCAGAAGGGCATCGAACCGGCCGCCGGCGAGCGCCTGCTCGACAACCTGGCGGCGGCGCGCGAGCCCGGCGCGTTCGAGCGGCTCGAAGGTGCCGAATCGCTGCGCGAGCTGTTCGCGATCGCCGCGAACGGACCGGCTGCCGACCACCTGGTGTTCGACCCGACGCTGGCGCGCGGGCTGAGCTACTACACCGGGCCGATCTTCGAGATCACCTGCGAGGGCCTCGCCGGCTCGCTCGGCGGCGGCGGCCGCTACGACGATCTGATCGGCATGTTCGGCAAGCAGAAGGTGCCCGCGGTCGGCTTTTCGCTCGGCCTCGAGCGCGTGCTGCTCGTGATGGAGGAGCGCAGCATGTTCCCCGATCTCGGCGTCGGCCCCGAGGTCCTGCTGTGTCGGATGAAGGAGGTCGCGGCCGGCGACGCGGTGCGCATCGCGACCGCGCTGCGCGAGCGTGGTGTGCGGGTCGAGGTGTTCGCCGACGCGCCGCAGCTCAAGAAGCAGCTGCAGTATGCCAACGGCCTCGGCTGCCCGTATGCGGCGGTGCTCGGGGAGAACGAGCTGCGGGCGGGCACGATCGCGTTGAAGAACCTGACGAGCGGCGAGCAGGTGGTGGTGACGGTCGATGGGGCGGTTGAGCGGATACGATCGCGGGCGTGAGACTCGCCGTCGTTCTTCTGGCCGCTGCGCCGATCGTCGCGCAGGCAGCCGCGCCGCGCTGGCTCGCGAACGGCGACGTGCTCGACGCCGCGACCGGACAGTCCGTGGCGCGGCTCGAGGGCAAAGGGCATGGCCAGGCGGCGTGGCTGGCCGTGGACCAGTACGCGAGCGGTTCGCTGGTTGTCGACCTCGCCGCGGGCGAGGTGCTCGCGCCGATGGGTGATGCGCTGGTGCTCTCCGATCTCGCGGGTCGCGAACGCTGGCGTGCGGAGGTCGCTGTCGGCGCCCCAGGCGAGGGTTGGCCGCCGCCGCGTTTCGTCGGTGACCGCGTCGTGGCGATCCTCGCCGGCGGCGCACTCGTCGGACTCGATCGCCGCGACGGCCACGTCGTCTGGCGACGCGCGACCGACGGCATGCGGCTCGATGTCGACGGTGGCCTCGCGTTCGTTTCGAACCTGCGCGCCAGCGAGCTCGGTTTTGAGCTCACCGCGCTCGCCGCCGAGAACGGCGCCGAGGCGTTCCGCGTCGCGCTGCCCGGGCCGGTCGACAGACTCGCCGCGGCGAGCCACGGCATCGCGGTCGCGGCGGCGGGGCAGCTCGTCGTGGTGGATCGGACCGGTCCCGAGCTGTTCCGCATCACCACGCCGGTGGTCGACGTCGCGGCGGGCACGCGCGACTGGTTCGTGCTGACCGGCAAGGAGCTCGCGGCGTTCGATCGCAGCGGCGAGCGCCGCTTCGGGATACCGGCGGCGGCGAGCGGCATCGACCGCTGCCGCTTCGTGCGGTCCGCAAGCGGCGCGTTGCTGCTGCTGCACTACTGCCGCATGTCCGATTCGGGCTT
>JAGQRB010000076.1 GCA_020425925.1 Planctomycetota bacterium | reverse complement strand
GGCGGCCTGTCGTTCTTCGTCGGTGCCGCGATCGGCGCCGGTGTCGGCGCCGCCGCCGGCTGGTTCGGCGGCAAGAAGCTCGCCGGCGTATGGTCGTCGTCGAGCCGGATCGCGCGCGCGCTCTGGCCCGGCGAGACCGGCCGTTTCGTCGGCATGGGGCCGGTCGGCAGCGCGCGCTACGCCTGGGTGCTGCTCGACCGCGCGCTCGTGCACCTGCGGGCGGTGCGCGACCGCAGCCACGCGCGGCGCGACGCGCTCGCCGTCGACGGCACCGCGAGCGTCGTCGCGATGCTGCCGGCGCCGTGCCGCGACGATCTCGATGCCGCGATGCGCGCCGTGATCAGGGGTCGCGGCCAGGTCGGTGCTGCCGAGCGCGACCGACTCGTCGACGCGGTGCATGCCGCGCTACGAAACTGAGCGCCGCGCCTTACCATGGCGGCCGTGACAGCCCTCCGCCATGCGCTCGTCGCGACCCTGCTGGGGCCGCTCTCGCCGTCGGTGGCGCAGCAAGCCGCGCCGACCGACGACATGGTCTGGATCGCCGGCGGGGAAGCCGTGCTCGGCAGCCAGCAGGGCGACCCCGACGCGCCGCTGCACAGCGTCGCGGTCACGGGCTTCTGGCTCGACGCTACCGAGGTGACGAACGCGAAGTTCGCGGCCTTCGTGAGTGCGACCGGCTACGTCACCGACGCCGAACGCACGCCGACCCAGGAGGAGCTGCCCGGCGTGCCGCCCGACGCGCTGGTCGCCGGCTCGCTGGTGTTCCGACCGCCGGCCGAGGCGGTCGATCTGCGCGAGTTCTGGCGTTGGTGGGAGTTCGTGCCCGGCGCCTGTTGGCGCGCGCCGGACGGGCCGGGCTCGTCGATCGCCGGCAAGGACGATCACCCGGTGGTGCACGTCAGCTGGCGCGATGCGACCGCCTACTGCGAATGGCGCGGCGCCCGATTGCCGACCGAAGCCGAGTGGGAGTTCGCGGCGCGCGGCGGTCTCGACCGCAATCGCTACGTCTGGGGCAACGAGCCGAAGGTCGAGGGTCGGCTGATGGCGAACATCTGGCAGGGCACGTTCCCGACCGTGAACTCCGCCGCCGACGGCTACCGCACGACCGCGCCGGTGAAGCAGTTCCCGGCCAACGGCTTCGGGCTCTGGGACATGTCCGGCAACGTCTGGGAGTGGTGCAGCGATCTCTACCATCCGCACGGCTACGGTGATCCGAAGCAGCGCGCGGTCGACCCGTGCGGGCCGGACACGAGCTACGACCCGATGGAGCCCGGCGCGATCAAGCGGGTGATGCGCGGCGGATCGTTCCTGTGCAGCGACGTCTATTGCCTCGGCTATCTGCCGGGCACGCGCATGAAGTCGACGCCCGACACCTCGCTGTGCCACACCGGCTTCCGCGCGGCGTTGACCGCGCCCGGGCCTGCGAAGGACAAGTGAACGCGCGGCCGCAGCGGCGCTACCGGCTCGACTTCCGGCAGCTCGTCCTCGCCGAGCGGCCGGCTTCGCTGCTCGACATCGGTTGCGGTGGCGGCTCGCTGCTGCGCTGGTTCGCGAAGGGCGGCGTGCATGCCGAGGGCCTCGACCCGGATCCGGCGGCGGTGCGGGCGCTGGGCGATGCGGGCTATCGCGCGCGCGTCGGTCGCGCCGAGACGCTGCCCTTCGCTGACGGCGCGTTCGACGTCGTCGCGGCGGAGTTCTCCGCGCACCATTTCGAGGACCTCGGCCGCGCCCTCGCCGAGGCGCAGCGGGTCGCGCGCCGCGCGGTCTGGCTGCTCGATCCTTGGTACGACGAGAGCCTCGGCTCGCAGCGACTGATGCTGCGCTGGGATCGCTGGTTCAAGCGGATCGATCGGCGGCAGGGCATGGTGCACAACGAGGTGCTCGCGGTTGCCGACTTCGTCGCGGCGCTGAAGGACGTCGCGCCGGAGCGACTCGAGTTCCGCCACTGGCTACGGCTCGTGCCGGTGGATCTCGCCTGGTTCGATCGCGAGAGCGCCGAGCACGGGACGCTCGCGAGTCCTGAGGAGCTCGAAGAGCTCGCGGCGGTCCGCGCCGAGGCCGAGCGCGACGGGCTGACCGACGACGGCGCGATCGTCGTGCGCATCGCCGTCGGCTGATTCTCGCGAACCGCGAACGCGGATCACCTCGGCGTCGCTTGTCCGCGGTCGCGGCGGCGTGCCGAAGGTCGTCGCCGCGCCGTTCCGAGACCGATTGCCCTGGAGTCGAGCATGAAACTTCCCGTTCGCGCGTTCGCGACCGCCGCCGTCCTGTCGGTGTGTGCCTGTTCGTTCGCTGCCGCGCAAGACGACCTGCGCGTCGCGGCGGTCGGACTGCACTGGCGCGACGGTGAACTCTGGGGCGGTAGCGACCACTTCAAGGTGCGCTTCGACCCCGGTTCGATCGAGTACACGCCGGCGCTGCCGGCCGCGCCGCGCAGCCTGCCGATGACCCTGCGGGTCGTCGGCTGCGGTCGCGGCGGCAGTGCGGCGCCGATGCCGGCGCCCGTGCGACCGACGAACGCGACGACCACGGTGACCTACGTCCGGCCGGGTTTCGTCGAGCGCTACGAGGTCCGCCCGGAGGGCGTCGAGCAGAGCTTCGTGTTCGAACGGCTGCCCGCCGGTGCCGGCGATCTGGTGGTCCGGCTGCAGGTCGACACCGAGCTGCTGCCGCGGCCGGCTTCGGCCGACGGCGCGCTCGAGTTCGCGAACGGCGAGTTCGGCGGCATCCGGATCGCCGAGGTGGTCGGCATCGACGCCGCCGGTCGTCGGGCTGCCGGCAGCCTGCGGCGCGACGGCGAGGTCGTCGAGCTCCGTCTGCCGGCGGCGTTCGTCGACTCGGCGGCGTTGCCGCTCGTGCTCGACCCGCTGATCTCGACCGTGATCACGGTCGCGTCCGGCAGCACGAACCACGTCGATCCCGACGTCGCCTACGACGCCAGTACGCAGCGCTACCTGGTCGTGTTCACACAGTACTTCTCGCTGACCGACCAGGACGTCGTCGCGCAGCGCTTCTCGGTCTCGGGCTCGCCGGTCGGGGCCCGCATCCTCGTCGACGGCACGGCGTTGACGGAGAAGGGTGCGCGCGTCGCCAACGTCAACGTCGAGAACACGTTCCTCGTGGTCTACATGCGGAGCCCGGCGCTGACGTTGGCGCAAGCCGACATCGTCGGCCGCGCGATCAGCGCATCGACCGGCGCGATCAGCGCGCGGGCGACGATCGAGGGTGGCACCAATCACCAGCGCGACCCCGACGTCGGGGGTGAGGCGACGCAGTCCGACGACGAGGCGATCGTGGTCTGGAACGACGAGACCGCGAAGGAGATCCGCGCCCGTCAGGTCAACGTCGACGGCTCGGTGTCGCCGCCGACCGTGACGCCGTTCGGCGGTGCCGCGGTGCTGATCGCCGACAGCCCGGCGTCGCTCTGGACCGACTACGCGCCGGTGATCAGCAAGAGCGGCGGCACGACCGGCAACCACCTGATCGCATGGAACAGGCAGTTCTCGAGCTCGCCGAATACCTCGATCCGCGGCGCGATCATCGATCGCAGCATCAACGTGCTCGAGGACCTGCTCGACATCGCCCTCGCCGCGACCGACAACGACCTGCCCGACGTCGACGGCGACGGCAGGAACTGGCTGGTGGTCTGGGAGCAGGAGGCCACCGCGAACTCGGGTGACAACGGCATCGCGGGGCGTGCGGTCGGCTGGAACCCGAACGCGGCGATCACGGCGCAGGGCTTCTTCCACGGCCCCGCGGTCATCATCGAGGACGGATCCAACGATGACGAGCGCGAGGCGCACGTCGCCTGGCTCGGCGAGTCCGCGCTCGTCACCTACGTCGACAACTTCAGCGGCGCCAACGATGACATCTACGTCCAGTCCGTCGACGTCTTCTCCTGCCAGAACTGCGAGGGCGTGCGCGAGGTCGTCGCCAACAGCCTCGACGACGAGGACACGATCCGGGCGGCCAGTCGCGCGAGCGGTGGCGATCCGGTCGCGGGCGCGATGATCGTCTATCGGCGGCGCGACATCTCGCCGTCGCCGGGCACGCTCGACGGCGACATCTTCGGTCGCGGTTTCGCGGTCGAGGACGGCGTGGTCTCGAATCTCGGCGGCGGCTGCGGCGGCGATGCGGGCGTGCCGTTCGCGAACTGTGCCGCGGCCGGTTTCAGCGGGTTCGCGAGCCGGATGCGCGGTGCCGCGGCCAACCGTGGGGTCTGGCTGGTGATCAGCCCGGATCGCCTCGACGTGAGCTGTGGCGCATGCACGCTGGTCCCCGACCTCTACGGCGCGTTCGTGTTCGCGAGTCAGACCGATGCGCGCGGCGACGCCACGTTCGCGACCCCGCTGCCGAACTCGCCCGGCCTCCGCGGCATCGTCGTGCACGAGCAGTGGCTCGTCTTCAACCCGTCCACCGGCGCCTGCGCCGGGATGCGGGTCGACATGTCGGACGCCCTCCACATCAGGATCCAGTGAGTAGCAAAGGAGCACACCGATGACCCCCTTCGTGATCGACTCCCGGAGCGCGCTCGCGCTCGCGCTCGCCGGCGTCCTGTCGGCCCAGGCGCCCACCCAGCCGCCGGCGTTGGCCGATGCCGTCGCGACCGCGCATCACGCGGCCGCGATGCACACCGTCGACGGCGTGCTGTGTGGCCTCGGACCCGGCTACAAGGCCAGGTTCGACGCTGCCGGCATGACCTTCACGCCCGCGCTCGGCGCGGCAGCGCTCAGGAGCCACCCGCTGCGGGTCGCGCTGGCGCAGATCCGACGCGGCGAACACGTGCTGTTCGACGCCCGGAACACCGTCGGCTCCGGGCCGCGGCAGGTGGGCACGACTGCCGTGTATGCACGCTGCCGCTCCGTCACCGAGACCTGCGAGGCCCGCGTCGACGGCGTCGAGCAGAGCTTCGTCTTCGCCGAACGGCCGCCGGGACACGGCGACCTGGTGGTGCGCTGTCGCGTCGAGACCGACCTCGCGCCGACCGAGCATGAAGTTGGTGGCGCCCTGGTGCTGGCGGCCGAGGGTCTCGGTGGCGTGGCCATCGGTGAGGTCGTCGGCATCGACGCCGCAGGTGCGCGCGTTGCGGGCACGCGGCGATTGCTCGGCGACGAGCTCGAGTTCACGCTGCCGGCGGCGTTCGTCGAACGGGCGGCGTATCCGCTCGTGCTCGATCCGCTGTACGGCAACACGATCTCGATCGCCGGTACCGGCGGGCGCGATCCGGAGGTGGCGTTCGATGCCGGGACCGGCAATTTCCTGGTGGTCTGGGAGGACGTGTTCTCGGCGGTCGACTCGGACATCACCGGTCGCACCTTCGACGCTGCCGGCAGTTCACTCGTCGGGCCGCGCCCGATCGCGACCGGGACGCGCCCGCAGATCAACCCGGCGGTCGCCGCGGTGCGCTCGCTGCAGGGCTTCTTCGTGGTCTACCAGGAAGGAAATTCGCTGTTCGGCCCGTGGGACGTGCGCGGCGCGTTCGTGCCGGCGGATCCCAATCTGGCGGTCGGCGCGCCGATCCTGATCGCCGCCGATCCGACGATCAACGAGATCACGCCGGATGTCGGCGGCGAGACCACCGCGACCGGCAGCAAGGCAGTCGTGGTCTGGCACGAGGACGGCGCCGGCATCTTCGCCGTCGACGTCGACGTCGCGGCGAGGACCGTCGGCAACGCAGCATCGTTGACCCAGGCATCGGAGGAACGGCGGCCGGCGATCAGCAGGGCCGGAGGTCCGCTCGGCCGGTTCCTCGTCACCTGGGAGGGTCGCGCGTCGACCGGCTGGCAGGTGCTGTCGGCCTACGTCGATCGCGATCTGCAGATCCTGCAGGCGTTCCACCAGGTCACGGCGTTCGCGACCGGTGGTCGCAACCCGGCGGTCGACGGCGACGGCACCGACTTCCTGGTGGCGTACGACCGGCCGGACCCCGCGGCGTCGGCACTCGGCGACGTCTACTGCCGGCGGGTGTCGTGGAACGGCACGGCGCTCGTCAACGCCACCGCCGAGATCGGCATCGCCACGACCGCGAACGACGACGAGCGCACGCCGGCGGTCGGGCTGCTCGGCGCCAAGTACCTGATCGCCTGGGCCGATGCCCTGAGCAGCGGGGGGCTGCGCTACGAGATCTCCGCACAGGAGGTCGACCTGCAGAACTGCGTGCCGTGCGGGCTCCGGACCCATGTCTCAGCGCCGACCGGCAACACCCTGCAGTCGCCGGCGATCGGCACCCGCTACACCGCAGCGGCGGGTACTCCGGTCACCGCCGACGAAGGCATCCTGGCCTACACCAACGCGATCGCCGGCCCGCCATTCTCGACCAACATCGCGCTGCTGCGCGCTCGCGGCTTCGGCGCCGGCTCGCCGCCGACCGATCTCGGCGGCGCCTGCGGCAACGGCGGCAGCAACGGCTTCGTCGGCCCGGTCGTGATCGGCAACGCCGGCCTGCGCATGAGCGTCGCCGGCGCCGGTTCGAACGCGCTGTTCGCGAGCCTGCAGTTCGTCGATTCGACGACGACGTGCGGCGCCTGCACCTACAACAACCTCAACAGCTATCTTTTCGTGCCCGGCAGCAACGGTGGCGGCAGCCGGCCGCTGCCGATCCCGTGCGACAGCAGCTTCCTCGGGCTGCGGCTGCGCACCCAGTGGGCCGCGTTCCTGAGCGGGGTCAACCCGTGCAGCATCATCGCGGCGCCGATCCAGGTGTCGTTCTCGAACCGGCTGGAGGCGACGATCGACTGGTAGCCTTTCTACTGGATCGTCGTCTTCGTCCGGTTGGTCAGGTGCGTGCGCGGCCCGGAATCGTACACCACCGCCTGCGCGAAGACCGCGACGCCGCTGAGGCTCGGCAGCGTCGGTACCGGGACCGACACCGTGCCCCTGCCGTTGCCGAACGTGAACGTCGGCAGCGGCAGCGCGAACGCCGGCTCGATCAGCAGCGCGCCGAGCGGACCGGCCGGCCGGTCGGCCGGCAACAGCGACAGCGCGACCTGGGCGAGACCCACGAGCGGACCCGACACGTCCACGGCGTCGACGACGAGCTGCGCGGTCGAACCGCGCAGCGCGATCGCGGGTGCCGAGAGCTGCTGGCGCGCGTTGCGCATCACCCGCGGTGGATCCGACAGCACGAGGTCGGCGTCGCCGTCGCGATCGAGGTCGCCGATCGCCATCGACGCGTAGACGAAGACCGAAGCCGGGATCGACAGGTTGACGTTGGTGAACGTCGCCGTGCCGTCGTTCCGGCTCAGGGTGAACTGGTTCGATACCGAGGTCGAAGCGGCCAGGCAGTCGATCGCGCCGTCGCCGTCGAAGTCGGCGGGGTAGGCACCGGTGGTGGAATCGCTGACCGGGACCTGGGTCACGCCGCCGAGGAACGCGACCGTGTTGAAGTTCGTGGTGGCGAGGATGTCGTCCGAGCCGTCGCCGTCGAGATCGGCCGCCGCGAACAGCTGTTGGCCGGCGAGCACCGCGCTGCCGACCTTGCGGGTGAATCCGCTGTCGGGATAGGCCCCGCCGAATCGGCCGCCGTAGCCGATGTCGGACCAGAAGCCGCTCAACGCGAGGTCGACCGTGCCGTTGCCGTCGAAGTCGCCGGCGACCAGGCCGTGCACGCCGACGCTCGAGCCACCGGCGAGGTAGCGCGTGTTGAAGGTCGGGAAGTTGCCGGTGCCGTCGTTGAGCGCGGTCTGCAGGTAGAGCATTTTGTAGCTGCCGCTCGTGCCTTGGATGTCGATCGCGAGCAGGTCCTGGTCGCCGTCGTTGTCGGCGTCGTAGACCAGCGCGATGCGCGCGGTGGCGGGCAGCGTGGTGCCGATGCGCGTCGAGGTCTCGTCGGTGTAGACCCCGGCGTTCTGGATCCAGACGCCGTCGGCGTAGACGAAGTCGAGGTCGCCGTCGAGGTCGAGGTCGACCGCCGCGAGCGGTCCGGTGGTGCCGAGGCCAACCGGCGCAGGCGTGCGGATCGCGGTCGCGGTGTAGTTGCCCGAACCGTCGCCGCGGTAGAGGTCGGCGCCGATCGTGAAGTCGACGATGCCGTCGAGGTCGTAGTCGCCGATGTGCACTCCGGCCGCCGGGGTCGAGGCGGGGGGCTGCGCCTCGGGCGGCAGGAACAGGCCCTGTGCTGCGGCGCTCGCACCGGAGAGGACCACCAGGGGACCCGCGAGCAGCGGGCCGGAGAGTGACAGGCTTGCCTTCACCATGCGGTCAGTCTAGCGGTGATCAGCGCGCCGTGAGGCGGATCGTGGCGCGCGATACGTCGCCGATCGTCAGCCGCGTCGACGCGAGGGCCCGATTCGGTTCCGCCGCGGTGACGACATCGAGCTCGTAGTCGCCCGGGGCGAGGAACAGCTCGGCGCGCGCGCGGCCGTCGCGGATCGGTGCCCAGACGCGCCCGATGCGTTCGCCGCCGCGGCGGACCAGGAACGCGAGACCTGCCTGGTTCTCTCCGAGTCCACGCGCGTCGCACTCGACGAGCTGCGCGGTGCCGGTGCGCGCGGCGACCTCGACGTTCGTCGTTCGCCCGGCAACGACGTCGAAGCGGACGGCCTGCAACGCGATCGTGCCGCCGGCGACGAACAGGTCGTGCGATCCGGGCGCGAGTGTGACCGAGTCGAAGCCGCCGTCGCGCGCGGAGACCGACGTCGCGTTGCCCGTCGCACGTTCCTTGACGTGCAGGTAGAGGTCCTCGAGATCGCCGCGGACGTTGAAGCGAGCCCTGCCGCCGACGCGGAGTCGGATGTCGCCGAGCGCCAGCGTCTGGTCGGCCGCGACCTCCAGCGGTTCGCTGCGCCACCCCGGGAAATCCGCGGTCGAGACCGTGACCTCCCAGGTGCCCGGTGGCATCGGACCGAGCTCGAAGGCTCCGTCCGGTTGCGTGTTCTCGTAGTGGCCGCCGCGCGGTTCCCGGCGGAAAGCCGAGCACGAGACGTTCGCCACCGGATTGCCGTCCGGGTCGAGGACTCGGCCGGTGATCCGAGACGTCGACGGCGGCAGTCGCTGCAGCGTGACCTCGAGGGGGCCGTTCGTCGCGCGGACGTCGTGGCGGAACAGCTTCGCGTAGCCGCTGGCGCTGAAGTCGATGGACAGGGCACGATCGGTGGGGCAGTTCGCGAGCGCGAACTCACCGCTGCTCTCGGTGCGAGCGAACTGCGACCAGAGCGGCAACTCGAGCGTTCGGCAACTGATGTAGGTGTCCGCGAGCGGCTGTCCGGCCTCGTCGACGACGCGGCCGCGCAGCTCGAAGCCGCGGGACAGCCGCACCGCGCATTCGGTCGGCGCGTGCGGGTTCGTCGCGATCTCGATCTCGGCCCGCCCGGCGCTGTCGTGCTCGACCACGAGGACATGGGGGCCGGCGGCCAGACCGCCGAGCGCGAACGTGCCGTCGTGAGCCGAGGTCGTCTGCCGGCGGGACAGCAGTCGTCGGTCGCCGATGCTGACGTCGGCGCCGGCGATCGGTGCCCCGGCCGCGTCCAGCACGGAACCGAACAGCCCGGTCGCAACCCCGAGCGTGATCCGCAGCGCGACCGTCGCGTCGGCGGTGACCTCGCACTCGCCTTCCCAGGGCGCGTAGTCGTCCGCCGCGGCGCGAACGGGCTGGGTCCCGGCGGCGATGCCGACGGCGGCGAACCGGCCGTCCAGGTCGGTCGACACGACGGCCGGGATCGGATCGCCGCCGTTGGTTCCCGGGGTGATGCCGGTGATCCGGCCCGTGCCGATCGCGACGACTGCGTCCCGAACCGGGCGGCCATTCGGGTCGACGACGACGCCGTCGACGCAACCGCCGCCGCGTGCCAGCTCAAGGCGGACCTCGGCCGCGGCCCCCGGGTCGGCGTTCACGAACACGAGGCGCGACGCGCGATAGCCCGGAGCGCGGGCACCGACCAGGCAGGATGCCGGCAGGTCGCGGATCGCGAAGCGGCCGTCGCGATCGGCGACCGCGACGACGCTGGGGTCGTAGTCGGTGCGCGCGAACGGCGCGTGCTCGACGAGTGCGCCGGCGATCGGCACGCCGTCGGGGTCGACGACGACGCCGGCGACGTCGACGCCGAGCGGGATCTCGAGATCGACCCGCACTTCCTGCCCGGCAGTGACGGTGACCGCCTTGCCGCGATGGCCGTGCAGCGTCGTCAGGTAGTAGACCGCCGGCCCGACGTCTTCGAACCGCACCTCGCCGGTGGCGTCGGTCGTCCGGTGTGCGTGGAAACGGTGGCCGACGTTCGTCCGGCGCAGCTGCAGCGGACAGCCGATCGCGAGCACGCCGTCGCGTTCGTAGCGGACCCGTACGTGGACGCCGCCGGTCGTCGGCGACGCTGGCGCGGCGACGATCTCGCGGTTGGGTGCGAATGCCGGATCCGTGTCCGCGCGGACCGCCGTCGAGACGGCCGCATCCTCGGTCGGGGGCGGAACCGCCGGCAGGCGCGGCGGGGCGACGTCGGGCCACAGCAATGTGCCGGCGAGGATCAGGATCGCGCCGGCCGCGATCGTCAGCTTCGTCTTCGCGGTCATGATCAGAGCTCTCGTCCACGAGGATTGGCGCCGCCGCAGCAACACCGCGAGCGGACCGACCCACGCCGCGCGGCCGCCGTGCTCGCGGTCGAGCCGCTCACGCAGCAGTCGCATCGCACGGCGGTGGTGGTTCCAGACCGTCGTCACCGGCACGCCGAGGCGGTGGGCGATCGCGTCGGGCGCGAGCCCCTCGAAGTAGCGCAGCAGCACGACGGCGCGCTGCGGCTCGGGCAGGCGGTCGACCGCGAGCACGAGGCGTCGGCGCTGCTCCTCGCGCTCGAGCACCTCGGCCGAGGACGGCACGGTCGCGTCGCGCCGCATGCGATGGCATTCGTGCTCGTCGCGGCGGCCAGCGGAGCGCCGCAGGTTGGTCGCGACGTTGCGCACGATGCGCGCCAGCCACGAACGCGGCCGTTCGACACCTTCGCCGCCGTGCCGCACGGCGTAGAGCCAGGTCTGCTGCTCGACCTCGTCGGCGTGCTCGGCCGCGAGGATGCGCGCCAGCACGCGGACATGGGCCGACTCGTCGAGCAGGCGCTGCAGGGCGGGAGAGGGCACGTCGGGCATGGGACACGAACCGGGACACCGGTCGGCCGGATCCCTGTACTTCGTCGCCACTTTCCGCGGCGGCGGGCCCTGGCGCGGCTTCGAGCTACACGTCGCCGATGCTGCCGCGCAGTCCGTTGCTCGCGCTCATCGTGAACGGACTCAGCGCGATGCCGCCGCCCTGGGCATGCAGCGGCAGACCGAGAAACCCGCTGGCGAGCGGGATCGACACCGACAGCGTCGGGGTCGGCACCGGCACGGTGAGCAGCAGCGATACCACTCCGTCGCTGCGCTGCAGGCAGCCCGCCGGGAACGGCGGCGAGGGCAGCGGTGTGGCGGGGTCCGCCAACCCGAGCAGCATGAACCCGAAGCCCGAGCCCGCGGGCAGACCGGCGAGGTCGAGGTCCCAGGACGTGCCCAGCACGGGCCGCGTCGACGCGGTCAGCAGCGGCCCGCCACAGGTCGCGCCGAGCGTGGTGTTGGTCGCGGGGGTCGAGCCTGCGGTCAGCACGAAGCTGTCGAACGCGATCCAGACATCCTGGCCCTGGGGGCACCGAACGGTCAGGTGGGTCGCGGCGAAGGGCGCAGTCAGGACGATCGAGTGCTGCGACCAGGCGGTCGGCGGCGTGTTCGCGGAGTAGACCAGCGTGCCGAAGGTGTTGCTGGCGGTCGAGAGGCCGATCTCGAACGGTTGCTGGCCGGGGCCGAACGGCAGCTCCTCGGCCTGGAACGACAGCTGGTAGACCGCGCCGGGTGACAGCGGCGCGCTGAGATCGAGCGCCATTGCGTCCTTGTCACCGCTCGCGACGTTGTTCCACGCCAGCGCGAGCTTCGTGGCGCCGCTGTGCGGCGCGATGCCGTAGCACGCGCCGGCCATGATGTCGATGCCGCCGCTGGTGCCGAACGAGTGCACGTTGGCATAGAACGCGTTGAAAGCGGAGTTCGAGTTGTTGTAGGTGCACCCGGTCCCCGCCGAGTGGAGTTCGAGGTCGCCGTCGACGACGAGGTTCTGGGCGGTCAGCGCACCGAGGAGGTAGAAGGGCAGGACGGCGGCGAGTCTGAGGTGCAAGCGGGTCTCCGGGAGTGGGGGGCGAGTCGGGAACCGAAGTCTACCAACCTGCGGCAACGACACCGTTCGCGTCGACGGTCCGCTCAGCCCGTGAGCCGCCCGGCGCCGACGTATACTTCGAACCGTTCACCGCGCGCGAAGCCGATCAGCGTCGCGCCGGCGGTCGCGCACAGATCGAACGCGAGCGCGCTCGGTGCCGAGATCGAGACCACGATCGGGATCCGCACGCGCAGGCACTTCACCACCAGATCGAAGCCGGCGCGCCCGGACAACACCGCGATCGCGCGGCTGAGGTCGGCGCCGGCGACCGCGGCCGCACCGATCGCCTTGTCGAGCGCGTTGTGACGGCCGACGTCCTCGCCGGCACCGACGACGTTGCCGTCCGCGGTCGCGACCAGCGCGCCGTGGCAGCCGCCGGTGGCGTCGAACAGCGGCTGCCGCGCCCGCAGCCCGGCGACGAGCCGGCTCACCAGCGCGCGCGCGACCCGCGGCACCCCGGGCAGCAGCGGCGGTGTGCCCTCGAGGATCGCAGCGGCATCGGCGACGCCGCAGACGCCGCAGGAGCTGCGGATCTCGTGGGTGCGCTCGAGGCGCCG
>JAGQRB010000075.1 GCA_020425925.1 Planctomycetota bacterium | reverse complement strand
GGGCACGCCGGCGCGAGCGCGAGCTCGGCGGTCGGGCACGACGGCCGCAGCTCGGCGACGTGTGCGGCCACGAGGCCACCGGCGGTCACGAAGCCACCGCCCGCGTAGACCGAGCCGCTGCGCGTCACGGTGAGCACCTGCCCGGGATCGCCGAGGCCGCCGTCGACGGCGTGCCAGGCGACACCGTCCCAGCGCGCGACGTGTGCCGCCGGCGCACCGTCGGCGAACTCGAAATCGCCGATCGCGAGCAGGTCGCCGTTGCCGAGCAGCTGCAGGTCGCTCACGGCTTCGGACAGGCCGAGGCCGAGCGGGTGCCAGGTCACACCGTCCCAGCGTGCGATGTTGTCGGCGGTGACACCGCCGACGGTGCGGAACCGGCCGCCGGCGACGATGTCGCCGTTCGCCAGCACGACGAAGTCGCTGACGTAACGCAGACCGGGACCACCCGTGATGGCGCCGAGCGACGTCCAGGTGGTGCCGTTCCAGCGCTGGATCTCGTACGGAGCGTTCGGGCCGATCAGCCGCCCGCTCGCGAGCAGGTCACCGTTCGGCAGGATCGCGAGCGCCGAGACCTCGGCCCACGCGCCGGGGATCGGAGTCGAGATCCCGCCGGAGTAGAGGTAGAGGGTGGGACTGCCGAAGCCGCCGACGATCAGATCACCGCTGTCGAGCACCGCGATCGCGCGCACGGCCACGGAACCCGGACCGGGGATCGCCTGCCAGCCGCTGCCGTCATGGCGTGCGAGTCCGGGCGCCGGCGTCGAACCGGCGTTTGCGAACGAGCCTCCGACCACGAGATCGCCGTTCGGCAGCTTCGCGACGACGTGAACCGGTCCGTCGACGCCGCCGCCGAGCGACGACCAGCTGCCGTTGTGCAGACGCGCGATGTTGGCCGCGGCCACACCGCCGATCGCCGCGAACGAGCCGCCCGCGATCAGGTCGTCGCCATCCGCCACCAGCACATCGACATCGGCGATGGTGCCGCTGCCGAGCGCCGACCACGCACCGCCGCCGTAGTGCGCGAGGTTCTGCGCCTCGATGCCGCCGGCCGCGGTGAACCAACCACCGACGAACAGGTCTCCGTTCGGCGCGACCGCGACGCCGGTCAGGATCGTGTCGGACTCGTAGCCGAAGCCGAACCCGCTCCAGCTCGAACCGTTCCAGCGCGCGACGCGCGAGATCGAACCGGGGATCGGATAGCCGAACCGACCGACCGCACAGATCTCGTTCGTCGGCAGCAGTGCGAGATCGAGCACCGTTCCTTGAAGGCCGGTACCGAGCACCGACCAGCCGAAGCCGTCGAAGCGCGCGATATTGACGGCGGTGCCGCCGGCGAGCGCGAAGTCGCCACCGATGACGAGGTCACCACCGGGCGCCTCGAGCACCGAGTAGACCCGCTGGATCGACCCGAACAGGCCCGGCATCGGGGCCGTCCAGGTCGCGCCGTTCCATTCGGCGACGCCTCCCGGGAACTCGCCAACGGCGACGAGCGTGCCGTTGGCGCGCACCGTGAGGTCGTGGACCTCGGCCGCGAAGCCGGCGCCGATCGCGTGCCATTGGCTGCCGTCCCAGCGCGCGACGCGACTCGCGACGACGCCACCGATGGTCTGGAACGTGCCCGCCGCGACGATGTCACCGTTGGCGAGGCGGGCGAGCGCGCTGACGTGGCCCGTGGTCTGGTTCGGTCCGAGCTGGTGCCATGCCGTGCCGTCGTAGCGCGCGACGTTGAACGCCAGGACGCCGCCGATGGTGTGGAACGCGCCGGCGGCGACGAGCTCGCCGTTGGGCAGGCTCAGCAGGTCGTAGATGCCGCCCGGCCCTTCGACGTCGCCCGCGAACTGCGACCACCGACCGGTCCCCGGGTCGTAGGCCGCGAGGCCGTGGACGACGGCATCGCCGGCGACCTCGAACTTGCCACCGACGAGCAGGATCGGCGGCGCCGGCCCGGGGCCATCCGGATCGTGGAGCGCGACCGCGGTCACGAAGTCACTCGCGCCCGGCACGGCGTCGCCCGCCTGCCAGGTCGTGGCGCACTGGCTGCGGACCGGGGACGCGACGGTCGCGAGCGCCATGCAGGTGGTCGCGAAGAACGGAACGGAGAACGGCTTCATGGCAGTCACCTTGGCCGGGGAGAAGGAAGCGAGCGCTCGAGCACGGTTCGCGAGACCGCGGAGAGGGGTTACGCCCGCGAAACATCCGGTGCGCGGAGCACGGCGGGAAAGGCGCAAAGGGGTCATGGCGTGCCACGGAGCAACAACCGCGCCAACGAGTTCCTGGCAGAATGCGGCGGTGATGCCCCACCGTCGTTCCGTCTGCCTCTCGCTCCTGATCACCCTGCCGGCACTCGCCACCACGCTGCCGGCCCAGACCGGCGAATGGCAGTTCCGCCGCTACCTCAGCGAGCGCGTCGCCCCGGCGATGGCCTGGGACGCGGCGCGCGAACGGCTGGTGCTGTTCGGCGGCTCGCTCGGTATCGGCCGCAACGACGACACCATGGAACTCGTCGGCGGGACCTGGACGAAGCGGTCCATGCCGATTGCACCGGCGCCGCGTGAATCGACGACCATGGTGTTCGACGAGGTGCGACGCACCATCGTGCTGTTCGGCGGCTTCATCCACCCGTCGACGTGGGACGACAACACATGGGAATACGACGGTGAGACCTGGCGGCAGCTCGCGACCACGGTGCGCCCACCCGCGCGCTACAGCGCGGTGATGAGCTGGGACTCGACGCGCCAGCGCGCGGTGCTTTTCAGCGGTCTCGACTCGACGGGCACGCTGCTCGGTGACACCTGGGAATGGGACGGTGTGGCGTGGCTGCAAGGCACACCGTCGATCGCCCCGCCACCGCGGAGCGTCGCCGCGATGGCCTACGACGCGGCGCGCCAGCGCACGGTGCTGTTCGGCGGCTACCGCACGAACGCGTTGGCCGACACCTGGCTGTGGGACGGGACCAGCTGGTCGCAGAGTTCGCCGGCGCATTCGCCGCCGGCGCGCTACTCCGCATGCGCAGCCTACGACCCGATCCGACAGCGGGTCGTCGTCGCCGGCGGCGCCGCTTCGCCGCTGCCGTTCCGCGACACCTGGGAATGGAACGGCACCGACTGGCAGGCCCGCAACCAACTGCCGGGGGCGCGGCGCAACGCGATCGCCGCGTTCGACGCGCGGCAGCAGCGGGTCGTCGTGTGCTGTGGTCTCGACGAGAACACGGTGCTGCGCGACACCATCGGCTGGGACGGCAACACCTGGACCGCGGTCGCGGACGTGCCGATCGAGCCGACCCAGCGCGAGCGCGGCGCGACCGCCGACGGTTTCACCGGGCCGGTCCTGTTGTTCGGTGGCTACGTCTCGGGCACGTCGTCACCGTTCCTCGCCGACACCTGGCTGTGGCAGGACCAGCGCTGGCAGGTCGTGCCGACCGCGCCGACGCCGCCAGGGCGCTTCATGGCGGGCATGGCGCGCGACCTCTCGCGCGATCGCGCCGTCTTGTTCGGCGGGTTCGGCGGACCGGGCCCGACCTACAACCTCGACGACACCTGGGAATGGAACGGCAGCGCGTGGACGCAGATGGCGCCCGGCAGTCATCCGTCGGCTCGTTCGGGGCATCAGCTGGCGTGGGACCCGGTCCTGAGCCGCGTGCTGCTGTTCGGTGGCTCGTTCACCGTCGGCCTGTCGAGCACCTACTACAACGACACCTGGAGCTACGACGGCCTGACCTGGACCCAGCACAACCCGGCGACGAGCCCGTCGCCGCGCGTGCTGCACGGGCTCGCGTCGGACCTCGCACGCCAGCGCATCGTGCTGTTCGGCGGCGCCGGCGGCACCGGCGGCACGTTCGGCGACACCTGGGAGTGGGACGGCGCGAACTGGCTGCAGCAGAGTCCGGCGCTGAGCCCGTCGTCTCGCGCCGACCACGCGATGACGTGGCACGCCGGGCTCGCCCGCACGGTGCTGTTCGGCGGCATCGGGCCGCTCAACGACACGTGGACGTGGGACGGCAACTCGTGGAGTCAGATTCCGGCGCCGGCCTGGCAGGTGCCCAGGACGGGCCACGTCATGGCCTACCACGCACCATCGGACGAGATCGTGCTGGCGACCGGCGATCGCGTGCGCATGACGATGCGCTTCGCGACGTTCCAGAACGCGACGACGCAGACGTCCGGCAGCGGCTGCCCCGGCACGAACGGTGTGCCGCGGCTGGCAGCCAACGATCCCTACTTCGGCAACCCCGAGCTCGCGATCGACCTGCTCGGCGCGCGCGCCGGCGCCCCGGCGCTGATCGCACTCGCGCTCGGCGCGGCGAGCACGCCGCTCGGCGGCGGCTGCACGCTCGAGCTCGCGGGACCGACCGCGACGACGCTGGTCTTCACCAACGGCGACGGCTTCGCGACGCAGCGGCTCGCGCTGCCGAACGACCGTGCACTGCGCGGCGTGTCGCTGTTCGCACAGGCCGGGGTGCTCGACCCGCTCGGTGCGCTGCCCGGAGTGGCGTTCACACCGCGGCTCGAGCTGACCGTCGGCGACTGACGCCGAGGCGCGCTCGTTCCGGGGGGCACCGATCCTCAGCGCTCGCGGCCGGCAGCGAGCGGCACCACCGCGAAGTCGCGGCCGGGGAAACCGCGAGCCAGCGAGACCGGGAACGACCCGCGTTGGTACGAGCGCGGCCCGCGCAGGTCGACCCGGCCGCTGAACACACCGGCCGGGCCGTCGGCGGGCACCGTCAGGACCAGGCGACAGGTGATCTCGTCGATCGGCTCCACCCGCCAGCGGATGCGAGAGCGCATTTCACCGAGGCCCGAGAACTCCACGGCTCCACCGGCTCGAAACGCCGCCGCCGGCAGCGCGAGCCGCGCACCGAGCTCGGGTCCGGTCGCGAGCGGTGACAGCCCGAAGAAGAACCCGGGGAACGGCAGATCCGGCACGTCGTCGCGCGCCACCCAGGTCGACTCGCTGCTGCCGAGCCCGACCTCGACGTAGTTGGCGGCGTCGCTGTCGACCGCTTCGATCCAGACGCGGACCGGCGTGCCGTCCACCGCAGCCGGCAACGGCGACAGCTCGCCGCGCACCAGCCAGCGCCGTGCGCCCTCGGCCGCCGGCACGCGGAACGCGCCGGCCCGGACGAGTTCGGCGCCGGTCGCGCGCACCCGCAGCGAGGTCGCGTGGTCGCACCGGACGCTGCACGCGAACGGCACCGTCTGGCCGGGGCGGGGCAGGCCGGCCTCGATCCGGGCCGGCGTCACGTGCAAGCCGAGGCGGAGGCGCAGCGGCACCGTGACCGCGACGTCGCCGTCGCCGCACGCCAACCGGACCTGCGCCGTCAGCCGTCCCGGCGCCGCCGGTGGCGCGTCCGCCGCGAGCTGAACGAGCCCGGCACCACCCGGCCGCAATCGCGAATGGAGCTCCCCGCCACCCGAATCGCGCAGCACGACGTCGGCCGACAGCCAGCTCGGCTCGCAGACGACGTCCGTGATCGCGACCGGCGCGTCGGCGACGCTCTCGAGCCGGATCGCCGGCTCCGGTGCACGTCCGGCGTAGAGCGCGACCTCGACGGGCGCGACCAGCCGGATGCCGGTGCCGCGACACCACCCGGACGAAACCGCGACCGCGGCGATCGCGAGCGCGACCAGCGCGACACCGATGCGTAGGCGTGTCATGATCCCGCCTTCTGCCGCGCCTGTTCGGCGCGCAGCAGCTCTTCCCAGACCGCGAACAGCTCGGGAGACTCGCTGCGATCGATCAGCACGCGCCAACGGCAGCCACCGCGCTCGAGCACGTGCTCGTAGGCGAACAGACCTCCCCTCGGACCGCGCGTCCATTGCGGCTGGACGTCGGCCATCGCGGGCACCGGCATGAAGCGATCGTCCGCGAGCGTGCAGAGCACGCCGAACAGCGTCGCTTCGACGTAGGCGAACACGCCATCGTCCGCCGTCGCCGCGGCCGCGGACTTGGCGTCGTAGACCTGCGTCAGCCAGGCCGGGTCCGGTCGCCGCGAGCACGCTGCGACGGTCGCGGCCACCGCGCTGGGCGGTGCTGCGACGGCATCGTCGTCGTCGGCGGCGGCGGCGACAGGCCCGGCAACGGGCCCACCGCACGCGCTCGCGCCGGCCAACAGCAGGGCAACGTTCAGAAGCGCAGCTCGCGGATCCATTCGAGGGACTCCCGTTCGTAGGTCGAACCGGCATCGGAGAACCGGGACGCAATGGTCTGGAAGAGGGCCGTGGCCTGGTCGAACTGCTGCACCGTGGTCGCCCGATACCAATCGGTCAACGCCTGCGCGTAGATCAGATGCGCACCGAGCCCCCCCACCTTGCCGCCGTACGACTGCGAGGAGAGTCCGGCGACCAGCGCCGAGGCAGCGTTGAGCGCGTTGACCTGTGCGGCCGTCCCCTCGAACTCGGCCTCGGCTTCGCCGAGTCGGCGGTGTGCGAGGATGACGCTCGCGAAGGTGCGCAGATCGGTCGACAGGTTGACGGCCTGGAGCGGCAGGACCAGCGTCTCGTCGAGATCGGCGATCACCGCGCCGGGACGGCCGCTCCGCCCGAAGCCGGACGCGAGCATGCGGTCGTATTCCGCGCGCACACCGGCCACCTGCATCGCCGCGACGTTGGCGGCGTGGCTCGCCACCGTGAGCGTCTGCCACGGCGACTGGACCTCGGCCGTCGTCGGCCCGGTGGTGTCGCTGTGGCGGAACGTGAATCGGACGCGGTAGGTGCCCGGCAGCTCGAGTACGCGACTGTCCCAGATCGGCAGCTCGACCCAGTGGCTGTCCCCGGCCTCGAGGCGAAGCCGCAGCGGCTTCGACGCGGGCGGGTAGGTCGGCTGCCCGACCCAATTGCCGCCGACCTGCTTCTCGACCTCGACGAGGCTCAGCGGCAGCTCGACGTACTGCGCGGCCGGCAGTGCGGTGTGGATGCCGAGCGCCAGGAACACCGGATCGAACTCGAACACCGCCGCCTTCGCGACCGAGATCTCGCCGTCGATGCCGGGTGTCTGGGCCTGCACGCCGGCCGACGCCGCGCAGATTGCGAAGGTCGCGGCCGCGAGGCGCACGAGAAGGGTCTGGAATCGTGAGTTCATGCTTCGTCCCTCCGGGCTATTGGTGCTTCTGCAGCCAGTCGAGCTGCGTGCGCAGGTACCAGGTGACGTATGGGCCGGGGCCGCTCTCGAGATGAGCGCCATTGACCACCTCGTAGAAGTGCTCGACCCACTGGTTGCCGAGCAGCGGATCCTGCCGCCACATGCTCGACATGATCCCCGGCAAGTTGTGTTCGTCCCCCTTCAGTCCGAGGTACGGCGCGCGGTCGGGGCAGCTCGGCAGCAAGTGGTGGCACAGCTCGTGGACCAGGAGGCGCGCACGGGCCATCTCCACCCGCGTCAGGCCGGCGCCGTAGCCGTGTAGCGAGTAGGGCGAGCCCGGACCATTGTTCTGCTCGGCGAAGTAGTCCCAGAGCGGCTCGTTGCTGAAGAGCACCTGCAGATACCCGCCGCCCATGAGCTGGCCGGACGCCCAGGCGAACGTCGTCGTGCCCGGGCCGTCGGGGTCGTTGTCCTGGTCGAGGTAGGTGTGGGCGTAGTGGTCGAGGTAGACCGCCCATGACTTCGCGCCGACCGGGTAGCCGCCGACGAAGTTCGCGAAGCGCTTGGTGTGTTCGGAGCGCTGAGGGATGAACGCGAACGGCTGCACGGCGACATTGCCGATCCGCTGCACCCGCAGGCACTGGTCGGCGAACAGCTTGTCCACCAGCAGGTCGGTCGGCTGGAAGCCCGGCACCGCGATGTCGAGCGGACTCGGTGTCAGGGTGTGATTGGCGGTCTCGAAGCCGAACCGGAAGTCGTCGCTCTTGAACACCATCGGGATCAGCGCGATGTGGTCCATGTTCGCGAGCCCGTGGGCAGCCTTGCAGTAGTAGTCGTAGGGCCCGCTGCCGTAGACGTGGTGCACGGTGAACTGCTCGCCGCCGATCACGATCGGTGCTGCCGGCCACGGGGTCGGCGGTGGCGTATTGGATCGGATCAGCACCCACTTGCCCCAAGGCACGAAGGTGTTGTGGTAGCTCTTGACCTCGAGCAGCGGGTGCGTGCCGGTGGTGCCCCAGGAGTAGTGGAAGCCCGAGTTGGTCTCGTCGTAGCCCAGATGAGCGTGCGACAGGAAGCTGTCGGTGACGCGCGCGAAGTCCGAGTTGGCGACGGTCTTGACCAGCATCTCGACGCGCCCGTTGCTGAACTCACGATAGGCGTAGGCCGCGTCCACATCGCCTTCGGTGCGCATGGTGACGTTCGGCGAGTTCGACAGGTAGGCGACCGATGCCGGTGGCAGCACGGCGCGCGCGACGCACTCCAGGCCGTTCGCGTTGAACCGCGAGACGTAGCGCAACACCCCGGAGGTCGTGCGCTCGAGGTCGCGGTTGGTGAGCGTCTGGGCTAGCTGAGGCGGCGCCAACGTCACGTGGTGCGTGCCGAAGCGGCGTTCGCTGACATGGATCACCCGCCGAACCGTCAGCTCGTGGCTCTGGACCGTCGGTCCATAGATCCCGGTCGACCTGGTCTCCTCGATCAAGACCGGCGTCTTGCCGATCGGTGCGCGGTAGAACAGCAAGCCGTGGTCCTTCAGGCTGTGACCCGAGCCGAGTCGCTGCGAGTTCGGCGCCATGATGTGGGTGACGCCGACGTGCTCGGGGACGAGCGTCGCCAACACCCGGAAGTTGTCGCCGGGCGTCAGGCTGGCGACGAAGAACGCGTCGAACCGGCCGTTGGCGTCGGTGAACGCGCTGACCCAGGCACTCTGGGCGCCGCCGAGCGCGGTGGCCATGCGGCCGGCCTCGTGGATCTGCACGTTGCCCGCGGCGTCGACCATCAATCCGCGGTTGTCCTGCTCGCCCGCGATCGAGAGATCGCTCTCGTCGTCGACGAAGTTCGGGTTGCTGTGGCCGCTGCTGTCGACGAGATGGTCGTCGACATCGAAGCCGCCGAGGTGGACCTGGATGCCTGCCACCGCCGGCTGGATCGTCGCGCGCACCTGCACGTGGTCGCGGGTCGACTGGTTCCACACCGGGTGGTCGGGATGGCTGCCGAGGTCGGGGGCATCCTGACCGAGCCGGGCGCCGGGTTCGACGTAGAAGCGCTCGTCCAGCCGCGGCAGACCGCGAATGCCGGAGGGCACCTCGTGCGCCGGCACGCCGGTCCACGCCTTGGCCTCACCGGCGTTGGCGCCGCCGGCGATGAACTCCACCGAACGCACGCCGAAGACCGTGATCGGGATCTCGTACTCCTTGTCGGGCACGACGAGGTCGCAGGCACCACCGGCGTTGAATTGCCTGACGATCTGGAGCTTGATGTCGTTGACCGCTGTCGAGGGGAAGATGCCCTCGATCCAGATCCGGTAGCCGGCGAGGTCGCCGATGTTGACCGTCGACCCCGACGGCACCGGCACGAAGTCGGACGACGCGTTCTTGCGGTACAGCCGGACCCGGTCGATCGAGTGCGGATTCGTCGGGTCCTGGATCGTGAAGCGGTACTTGTCGGCCATCCCGAGCTCGACCCAGCCGAGGTCGTTGTCGACTCTCGGCGGCGCCGTGAGGTCGTAGCTACCGTCCTCGTCGTCGTCGTCCGCGTTGCGCCACATCCGCAGACCGGTGCATTTCAGCTTCGAGGCGCCTTCGATCGGCGCACCGTCCATCACGCCCTGGCCGCGCACCACGCCCGGCGGACCGACCATCACGATCTGGTCGAGCAATCGCTGGGTCGCGGGGTCGGTCGCCTGGTTGCCGCGATCCGTCACCCGCAGGCACACCCGCAGCATGCCGAGCTGGGGCGCCTTCCAGAGCACGGTCTCCGGCGCGTTCGCCAGCACGAACTGACCGTTCTGGCCCGGCACGATCAGGTTCTCGACCGTCCACTGGTAGTAGAGCGAGTCGACGTTCGGGTCGTACCGGACCTTGGCGGCGTTCTGCGGCATCGGACACGTCTGGGTGTCGTCGCAGGCGCGGAACAGATAGTCGAAGTCGAGGAACAGCGAGCCGAAGATGTCGTACTGTTCGGACTCGACGAACCGCGGCACGATGCCCTCGCACGGCAACACCGGCTTGATGCTCGGCCCCACCCAGAAGCCGGCATCCGGATCGCAACAGTTGCTGCCGGTGAACGGACCGTCCGCCTGCGGCGTCGTCACGACCTGTTCGTTCTCGAACCCGACGAGCACGAGTTCGCAATCCGCCGTGACCGCGATCCGTACGTCGACCGTCCAGAACACCGGCCCGTCGTCCTTCTCGGCGGCTTCGTCGTCGATCATGCACGCCATCGTGAACAGGTAGTTGCCCGGTGGCGTGTCGCGGTGGATGTGGTACTTCGCCGACGGGAACTGCCACAGCCCCGCCGAAGTCAACCCGAGACCGCGGAACTCGCCGCCCATCGGCAGATTCGTCGCGTTGACCCAGTAGGTGTAGTTGATCAACTCGGCGGTCAGCGGCTTGTCGACGTAGCGGTGGCCGTCGTTGACGCAGTCGACCACGTGCAGGTCGCGGTCGTCGGCGTCGACCTGGAAGCAGATGCCGGTGTCGATCGGGACCGGCACGCCGATCGGCGGTCCGCCCTTCCAGCGCGTGTTGAGCGTGATCGGGGGGCCGAGACGCCAGAGGCTGAACGGCGTGCAGACCGCCTGGTCGGCGGTCCAGCCCGGCATGTCGGGCGGCGTGATCTCCGGGCAGAACTGCGCCGGCAGGCGCGCGCTGCCGAGCAGCGCCGCCGCCAGGACGACGAGCGCCAGCACGTTGGTGCGGCGGACGCTGCCGGCCGGACCAGCGGCGGGATACGGGGAAGGCTTCGTCGATCGCATCGTCTCGGTCCTCGTTCGGGCTCCTTCGGGAAGGGGCCCGAACGCCGACCGAGCTAACGCGCGAAGTCGGGGATTCCGGCGAGATCCCGCTGCCGCGGAGTCGCCGCCGCGCAGGGATACGCGCCCCGGCGCGCCTCAGGACCGGGCGAGGTCGAAGCGGTCGCGGTTCATGACCTTGGTCCACGCCGCCACGAAGTCGCGCGCGAACTTCTCGCCCGCGTCGGCAGCGCCGTAGACCTCGGCGATCGCACGCAGCTGCGAGTTCGATCCGAAGATCAAGTCGACCGCGGTGGCGCGCCACTTGACCTCGCCGCTCGCGCGATCGCGACCCTCGTAGACCCGCGCGTCGTCGGTCGACTTCGCCCAGACCGTACCGGGATCGAGCAGGTTGACGAAGTAGTCGTTCGACAGCGTGCCCGGCCGCGCCGTGAACACACCGAGGCGCGACTTGCCGGTATTGGCGTCGAGCGCGCGCAGCCCCCCGACGAGCGCCGTCATCTCGGGCGCCGACAGACCGAGCAGCTCGGCGCGGTCGACCAGGAGCTCGGGCTCGGACCGGCGGTAGTCGGGATCCTGCGGGCCCAGCCAGTTGCGGAAGCCGTCGGCCTTCGGCGCGAGCGCGGCGAACGACTCGACATCGGTCATCGCCGCCGTCGCATCGGTGCGCCCCGGCGCGAACGGCACCTCGATCGACAGACCGGCCTTCGCGGCGGCCGCCTCGATCGCGGCGCAGCCGCCGAGCACGACGAGGTCGGCGAACGAGACCTTCACGCCGCCGGTGGCGGCGGCGTCGAAGTCGCGCTGCACGCGCTCGAGCTTGGCGATCACGGCGGCGAGGCGCGCGGGATCGTTCGCCTGCCAGTCCTTCTGCGGCGCGATCCGGACGCGGCCGCCGTTGGCGCCGCCGCGCTTGTCGGAGTCGCGGTAGGTCGACGCCGACGCCCAGGCCGTGAAGACCAGATCCGGGATCGACGCGCCCGACGCGAGGATCTTCGCCTTCAGGTCCGCGATCTGCGCGTCATCGACGAGCTCGTGGTCGAGCGCGGGCACCGGGTCCTGCCACAGCTGGGCCGGCGGCACCTCGGGTCCGAGCAACCGCGAGACCGGTCCCATGTCGCGGTGCGTCAGCTTGTACCAGGCCCGCGCGAACGCCGCGTCGAACTCCTCCGGGTGGTCGTGGAAGCGCTTCGAGATCGGGCCGTACACCGGATCCAGCTTCAGCGCGAGGTCGGTGGTGAACATCATCGGCAAGTGCGACTTCGCCGGATCGTGCGCATCGGGCACGGTTTTCGGCGCACCCCTCGGCGTCCACTGCTGCGCACCGGCCGGGCTCTTGGTCAGCTCCCACTCGTACCGGAACAGGTTCTTGAAGTAGTCGTGCGACCACTTCACCGGCGTGAAGGTCCACGCCCCCTCGAGGCCGCTGGTGATCGTGTCGCCGCCGGCGCCGCTGCCGAACGAGTTCTGCCAGCCGAGACCCTGCTGTTCGATGCTCGCACCCTCGGGCTCGGGGCCGACGTACTTGCCGGGATCGGCGGCGCCGTGCGCCTTGCCGAGCGTGTGGCCGCCCGCGATCAGCGCGACGGTCTCCTCGTCGTTCATCGCCATGCGGCCGAACGTCGTGCGGATGTCCTTCGCCGCCGCGAGCGGATCGGGCTTGCCGTTCGGGCCCTCGGGGTTGACGTAGATCAGCCCCATTTGCGAAGCCGCGAGCGGATGCTCGAGCTCACGCTGGCCCGAGTAGCGTTGGTCGGCGAGCCACTCGCCCTCCGGCCCCCAGTAGATGTCCATCTCCGGCTCGTAGATGTCCTCGCGGCCGCCCGCGAAACCGAAGGTCTCGAAGCCCATCGACTCGAGCGCGACGTTGCCGGCCAGCACCATGAGGTCGGCCCACGACACGCTCGCGCCGTACTTCTGCTTGATCGGCCAGAGCAGCCGGCGCGCCTTGTCGAGGTTGGCGTTGTCGGGCCAGCTGTTGAGCGGCGCGAAGCGGATGATGCCCGAGCCCGAGCCGCCGCGGCCGTCGGTGATGCGGTAGGTGCCGGCGCTGTGCCACGCCAGCCGGATCATCAGCGGGCCGTAGTGGCCGTAGTCGGCCGGCCACCAGTCCTGCGGCGTCGTCAGCACCTGCTCGATGTCGCGCTTCAGCG
>JAGQRB010000790.1 GCA_020425925.1 Planctomycetota bacterium | reverse complement strand
CGCCTGCACCGCGTCCTGCGCTGCCCGCCCGACCGGCTCTACCGCGCGTTCCTCGATCCCGACGCGATGGCCAAGTTCCTGCCGCCCCACGGCTTCACCGGCAAGGTGCACTCGATGGATGCTCGCGGCGCAGGCGGCGCGGATCGCCGGATGCGTGTCGTAGGTCTCCTGCACCATCGTGCCGACGAGGCAGGTGAACTCCGCCACCGCGCCGCGCAGCAGCTCCTTGCGGAAGTCGAGGTAGGCCAGCACGCGCTGCAGCGGCTCGGCATGAAGGTGGTACGGCGCGTTCGCGAACAGCTCGCCGGTGATCGCCGACCAGTGCTCGGCGGCCGCGACGCCGAGCGCGTCCTTGCTGGCGAAGTGGTGGAAGAACGCGCCCTTGGTGACCCCGGCGGCGGCGCAGAGCTCGTCGACCGTCGCGGCCGAGTAGCCCTTCTGACGGATCACCGCGAGCGCCGCATCGAGCAGGCGACGTCGCGCGGCGCCGCGGCCGCTCGGGGTCTCGCCGGCTGGGGAGTCGCCGACCGGGGTTGGCGCCGGTGGCTTGCTCCGGCTCGTCTTGCGCACCGCCATGTCGGGAACATACCGACTAGTCGGTTTCTTGCAAGGCCGGCAGCCGGGAATCCGCGCTTTGTGCGTCGCCGCCCGCCCACCGCCGACACCGCTGGCGCATGCGCCATCACTCGTCGCGTCGCAAGACGGCAGCCGCCGCGCTGCTGCTCGCGCTGTTCCCCCCGCTCGCCCTCGCCCAGGACGACGCGTCCGAGGCCGCGCTCGCACTGCGGCTGCCGCGCGTCCCGATCCACACCGCCGAGCCCGACCTCGGCACCGCCTACGGCGTCTGGGCCGCGGGCGACGGCTACAAGGCCTCGTTCCATGACGGCATGACGTTCGTGCCCTACCTCGGGCCGGACTATCCGCACAATCAGCCGTGGTCGTGGCACACGCTCGCCGTCACCGCCGGTGAGCTCGAACTCGTGACGCCGGGCGCGATCGCCGAGCACTGGCACTCCGACTACCGCTACGAGTACCGCTACGGTGCGGTCACCGAGGCCTACGACGTGCTGCATCCGGGCCTCGAGCAGAGCTTCGTCGTGCACGCGCACCCGGGCAACGGCGGCGATCTCGTCGTGCGCGGCGCGGTGAGCTCGGCGTGCACCGCGGCGGACACCGCCCCCACCCACGCGGCGCTGACGTTCGCCGACACCGCGGGCACCGCGCTGATCGGCTACGGCAGGGCGTTCGCGATCGACGCGACCGGCCGGCGGCTCCCGATCGCGACCGCGTTCCGCAACGGCGAGATCACGCTGACGGTCCCGGCCGCCTGGCTCGCGAACGCGACCTTCCCGGTGACCGTCGACCCGCTGCTGTCGCGCGTCGTAGTCGGGTTCGGCAACGGCTCGGCGCGCTCGGTCGACATCGGCCAGGACGACCGCGCGACCAGCAACAACATCATGCTGGCCTACGTGCACGCGGCGTCGCAGTTCGACGACGACGTGCGCGCGGTGCTCTGCGACGTCTCGTTCGCCAACGCCAATCTGGTCTACAGCGACATCACGACCAGCTGGGACAGCGACAGCGCCAGCTGCGCATTCGTCGGCGGCGCCGCCCGCTGGGTGATCGCGCTGCGGCGCTACTTCGGCGGCAGTTCGCTGCGCGTCAGCCAGCTGCGCTGTCACGCCCACAGCAGCGGCGACGCGACGTTCCACACCGGCTACGGCAGCCTCGCGCCGCCGACGGGCTTCAACGACTGGCGCCCCGACGTCGGCGGCGTCGACGCGTTCGCGAGCGGCAACCACGCGCTCGTGGTGTTCCAACACGAGAACAACGGGATCTCGCCGAACGTCGGCCACTTCTCCAACACCGACAGCAGCGAGCTCTGGGGTGTGCGCGTCGACGCGACGACGACGAACGGCACGTTCCTGACCCCGACGCGCTATCTCAGCGGGGTCGGTGCCGACGCCGAGCGACCCGCGGTCAACCAGATGGCCGAAGGCGGCTCGACGTTCATCTGGCTCTGCGCCGGCCAGCTCTACTACAACAACGTCAACGGCCGGGTCTGGGACGTCTACGCCAGCCGGATCCGCAACGACGGACAGTGGCTGCCGGGCTTCTGGACCAGCGCGTTCGCCGGCCCGGACACCCACCACCAGCTCGGACCGCGCGTCGACGGCCAGGACGGGCGCTACGCGATCACCTACGCGACGGCGAGCTACGCCAACACGCCGACGAAGACCAGCAACACGCTCGGCGAGGCGATCCAGGTCGAACGGCTCGACTGGTCGATCCCGCAGTCCAACTGGCGCACGCTGCCGGTCGTCGAGCTGGTGTCGAGCACGTCGCGCGACTTCGAGGTCGGCGGCATCGCGTTCGACAACCTCGACCGGTCGCACTTCGCGATCGGCTACCGCTGGTGGTACCTCGGCAGCGGCCCGTACCGGACGATGGCGATGCGCATCGGCTACCGCGGCGAACTCACCGAGGGGCCGCTGACGCTCTACGGCCCGCCCGGGATCGGCATGACGAACACTGCGGTGATCTGGGTCGACGACTACCGCCGCTTCCTGTTCGGCTACGCCGAGGTCGGGACATCGAACAACCTGGTCTACGGCCACGGCCTGGACTACACGACGCCCCCCGGACGGTCGGTCACCGGTTTCGGCTGCAGCGCGGCCCAGATCGACTGGAACGGCAATCGCCAGATCGGCGCCCAGTTCAACGAGGTCACGGTCAGCGGCGCGCCGGCCGGCACGGTGCACTTCCTGTTCGCCTCGCTCGGCACCGCCGATCAGGCGATCGTCAATCCGGCGGTCGCCTCGGGCTGTCGCCTGCTGGTCGACAACGGCGCCGCGCTGCTCGGCACGATGCAGCTGAAGTTCGGCGCCGACGTTGCGTGGACGTTCCCGCTGCCCGAGTGGCTGACGCCGGTGACGTTCCACTTCCAGGACTGGACGATCGACAACGGCCTGTTCGAGAGCACGCGACGGCTGTCGGTGCCGGTCGTGAAGTAGGCCGAGAGCTCGAAGGCGTCGCGACTCGAGCCGGCATGGGCCGCTTACCTGCGAATCGTAAGCAGCAAGTCCAAGAGGTCGATCAGGTCGACCCGCCGTTCTGTCACGACCCGGAAGACGATCTGCGGGTCGATCCGATCGTAGAGGTGCACGACGCGGTTCCGGAACCCGACGATCGGTGCGAACCGCTGCGCCGCGCCCGCCGGCAGACGGCCGTCCTGCTCGAGCCGCTCGAGTACTTCGAAACTCGTGCGCGGAGTCTCGAGCCCGAGATCCGCACAAGCACGACTCGCCAGGTCGATGAGCGCCTGGATCGAGGTCTGGAGCAGGTGGAGGGCGGCCTCCGTGTTGCGGAAGTCGGCGGCGAACTCCTCGTAGCTCGCTTGCGGGAGTCGCCCGAGCTTCTCGAGATTGTTGCGGACGAGCTGCGCCTTGTTGGTCCGATCGAAGCTCATCGCATGGCCCGAATCCGGCGGCGCAACCCTTCGGCCTGCCCGGTCACGGCGAGTTCCCAGGTCGGGCGGAAGTCGATCCCGCGCATCACGGTCGTCGCTTCGAAGTCGACACGGCGCTCGTGGTCCTGTTCGACGAGCAGCAACCCGTCGATCAACGCTTCGTGCGCGAACACCGGGCCTTGGTGCTCGAGCAGCACGAGATCGACCGTCCGCGGGCTCACGACGACCTCGATCCGCGCCGCGAGTTCGCCCAGCATGGCGTAGACGTCGGCGGCCTGGAGCGCTGGATCCCGCAGCAGCAGGCCGACGTCGATGTCGCTGTCGGCCCGCAGCTCGCCACGCGTAGCGGATCCGAAGAGCCACGCTGCCGCGATCTCCGGGCGGGGCTCCAGGATCGGCCGCAGACGCGCGGCGAGCTCGTTCGGCGTCGGGTCGCTCACTGGGTGCAACGGTATCGCAGACACCGCGAGCGCGCACGCAACAGCGGCCGGTGATCGCCCGCGCCGCCGCACGGCGACGGTTGTGACCGCCGGATGCCCATCACCCGTCGACATGGCGGTCGCCGCGCGCACCGAGAACACCGGCCCGGCCTCCGCCGCCTGCCGCGCCGCTGCGGTGCGGCGAGCCGCGGGAAGCCGCCCTCGGCATGCGACGCGAGCCCGCCCGACGGCGTCCAGAGCCCGTCGAGCAGCACGTTGCGGGCGCGTTCCCACCACATCGCCGTGGCGTCGTCGGGCGCGGGCGAGCCGCTCACCGACCGACCCCGGCGGCATCCGGAGAGTCGGGCGATCGCTTCGGCCAGTCCGACTTCTGCAGCAGCACCAGCAGCAGCTGCACGTCGGGCTGCCGCACACCCTGAACCCGCGACGCCTCGCCGAGCGTCAGCGGTCGGCGCTGCGACAACCGCTGGCGCGATTCGGCGCTGAGGCCGGGCACGAGCGCGTAGTCGAACTCGGGCGGGATGCGCTTGTGCTCGAGCCGGCGCAGTCGCGCGACCTCGACCTCCTGGCGCGCGATGTAGCCCGCGTACTTGATCTCGGCTTCGAGCTCGCTGCGCTCGGCCGGCGACAGCGCTATCGCCGCGAGCGACTCGCACGCGCCTTCGAGCTCTTCGACCCCGACCTCGGGCCGCCGCAACCATTCGGTCAGCGTGCGGCCGTCGCGCCGCACGGTGTCGCAGAGCCGCTGCGCGGCGCGCACGCGCTGCTCCTTCGCGGCGACCTGCGCCGCGAACCCGGCGTCGACGAGCCCGAGGCGCTGCGCCAGCGGCAGCAGCCGGCGATCGGCGTTGTCGCTGCGCAACAGCAACCGGAACTCGGCGCGGCTCGTGAACATCCGGTACGGCTCGGTCGGGTTCACGCGGCACAGGTCGTCGATCATCACGCCGAGGTAGGCGGTCGCGCGATCGATCACGACCGGGGCCTCGTCCTGCGCGAATCGCGCCGCGTTGACGCCGGCGACGAGGCCCTGGCCGGCGGCCTCCTCGTAGCCGCTGGTGCCGTTGATCTGGCCGGCGGCGAACAGCCCCGCGAGCGCCGCGATCTGCAGGTCGCCGCGGATCTGGTCGGTGATCACGTAGTCGTACTCGACCGCGTATCCCGGTCGCAGCACCCGGACCTCCTCGAGCCCGGCGATCGTGCGCAGGAAACGCTCCTGCACCTCGGCCGGCAGGCTCGTGCTGATGCCGTTGGGGTAGATCTCGTCGGAGTCGCGGCCTTCGGGCTCGAGGAAGATCAGGTGCGACTGTTTGTCCGCGAAGCGCACGACCTTGTCCTCGACGCTCGGGCAGTAGCGCGGACCGGTGCCCTGGATGCGACCCTGGAACATCGGCGACAGGTGGGCGTGCTCGCGGATGATCGCGTGCGTCGTCGCGTTGGTGTGGGTGTGCCAGCAGACCATCTGGCCGGCGCGCGCGACCGGCAACTCGCGGGTGCGGAACGAGAACGGCTGCGGCGGGTCGTCGCCGTGCTGTTGCTCGAGCCGGGCGAAGTCGATCGAACCGCGCGCGAGCCGCGGCGGTGTGCCGGTCTTGTGACGCCCGAGCCGGATGCCGAAGCCGGCGAGCGAGGCGCTGATCGCGCCGGCGGCGCGTTCGCCGTAGCGGCCGCCGCGCTCCTCCCATTCGCCGGCGAACAGCCGACCGCCGAGGAACGTCCCGGTCGTGAGCACGACCGCGGGCGCTTGCAGCAGCGCGCCGTCCGCGAGCCGCACACCGGCAACCCGGG
>JAGQRB010000789.1 GCA_020425925.1 Planctomycetota bacterium | reverse complement strand
GGTGAAGTCGGTCGCGATGCGTGAGCTGCCGCCGTGGCCGCGCGACACCGCCAACGAGCCGAACCGCCCGGCGGTGCTCTACAACGCGATGATCGCGCCGCTGGTGCCGTTCCCGTTCCGCGGTGTGCTCTGGTACCAGGGCGAGTCGAACCGCTCGCGCGCCGAGCAGTACGCGCGGTTGTTCCCGGCGATGATCCGCGACTGGCGCGCGGCGTTCGACCGCCGGCTGCCGTTCTACTTCGTGCAGATCGCGCCATACGACTACGGCGATGCGCTCGGCGCGGTCGAGGTGCGCTGGGCACAGACCAAGGCGCTCGAGCTCGCCGACACCGGCATGGTGGTGACGCTCGACATCGGCGAGGAGCACGACATCCACCCGCGCAACAAGCAGGAGGTCGGCCGGCGGCTGGCGCTGCACGCACTGAGCGGCTGCTACGGCGAGGACGCGGTCGCCGACGGCCCGGCGCCGGTCGCGCTGCAGCGCGTCGGCCAGGCGCTGCGCGTGCGCTTCGACCAGCCTATCGCCGAGGTTCCGGGTGCCGACGGTGCCAGCGGCGAGCCGTTGCTCGCGGGTTTCGAACTCGCCGGCGCCGACGGCGTGTTCGCCGCCGCGACCGCGCGGCTCTCGAACGGCGCGGTGCTCGTCGAGTCCGACACGGTGCCCGAGCCGCTGCACGTGCGCTACGCCTGGTCACCGGTGCCGCCGGTGTCGCTGCGCAATCTCGGTGGCCTGCCGGCCGGTCCGTTCCGTTTGTCCCTGCCACACTGACCCGCTAGGCTGCGCTGCGCATGGACGAAGTCGCGCTGGACCCGGCCTTCGTAGCGGTCCGTCCCGAACACCGCGAGCTCGGCAACGGCCGCGTGCACGTCTGGGCGGTGCCGCTCGCGGGCGACCCCGAACCCTACCTGGCGCCGCTGTCCGCGGGCGAACGCGTGCGCGCCGGGCGCTTCCACTTCGCCGACCACCGCCGCCGTTTCGAGATCACGCACGGTGCCTTGCGGCACGTGCTCGCGAGCTACGTCGGCAAGGAGCCGGCCGCGCTCGAGTTCCGCGTCGGCCCGCGCGGCAAGCCCTACCTCGCCGGCGACGGCGCGCCGCAGTTCAGCCTGTCGCACTCCGGCAAGCTGACGATGATCGCGGTGGCGATGCCCGAGCTCGGGCTCGACTGCGAGAAGGTGCGGCACCTCGAGAGCTACCGCGAGATCGCCGAGAAGCACTTCTCGCCGGTCGAGTTCGAGGAGCTCGAGCGACTCGGCGACGGCGAGCGCCTGCTGGCGTTCTACCGCTGCTGGACCCGCAAGGAGGCCTACATCAAGGCGCTCGGCGAAGGGCTGACGATGGGGCTCGACACCTTCGACGTCAGTATCGATGCCGAGCCGCGGTTCCTGGCGTGTCGCGACGGCCGCTCGCAGGCGTGTGAGTGGTCGATGGTCGACGTGTCGCCGGCGACAGACTTCGTCGCCGCGGTCGCGCTCAAGGGCGCGATGCCGGGGGTGGAGCGCTTCCGGCTGCAGCTCGGCTGAACGACCGGATCGCGGGGCCCGCGGCCTCAGCGCAGTCCGACGGTGACCACCAGTGGTCGATGATCGGAGGCGACGGCCTCGTCCGCGACCTGGCTGGCGATCGCGCGCAGCGACGACGTCGCCGAGAGCAGGACGTGATCGATGCGGCGCGTCGGCACGTCGGCCGGGAAGGTCGGCCCGGTGTCCGTGCTCGCGGCATCGCGGAACGCGGCCGCGAGCGTGCGCAGCGTCGGCGAACCGGGTTCGGCGTTGAGGTCGCCGAGCAGCAGGGTCGGGTCGGCGTACTGCGCCGCCAGCGCCAGCGTCGCTTCGGCGCCGAGGCGCCGCGTCGCGGGTTCGGCGTGATCGTAGTGGGTCGCGAGCAGATAGAGCGGCTGGTTCGCGGGTGGAACGACGCGGGCCGCGAGGATCGTGCGCTGTTCGCGGCGCCTCGGGTTCGGCAGCGGCACGATGCGGACGTCGGTGAGCGGCCAACGCGACAGCAGCGCGTTGCCGTATTCGCCGCTGCCGAGCGCGATCGAGCGTCCGAACACCGCGTGCATCGCGGTCAGGCGTCCGAGTTCGGCGGCCTGATCGACGGTGCCCGAGCGCGGCACGAGGCGATCGACCTCCTGCAGTGCGACGAGGTCGACGTTCGCGGCCACGATCGTGCGCGCGATGCGGTCGAGATCGAGATGGCCGTCGAGTCCGACGCCGTGGTGGATGTTGTAGGTCATCACGCGCACGGTCGGCGGTCGCACGTTCGACACCACCGCCTGACCGCACAAGGCCGCGGTCAGGAGAACGGCCGCGGTGAAGCCCGGCGGGCTAACCAGCGCGCACCTTCACCGTCTCGCCGACCACATCGAGCATCTTGCGCAGCTCGTCGTAGTCCGGGTGCTTCATCCGCACCCACGCGTTCGCCATGTAGCCGCCCTCGACGCCCTGCGTCGGGGTGCCGGGTCTCGGCATGTGCAGGTCGAGGATCCACTCTCCGAACCGCCGCTGGATCTCGTCGACGCCCTCGTAGCTGCGGATCGTGCCGTCGCGGTCCGGGCGCAGCGCGATCATCCCGGCGGCGAACTTGCGCGACGGCCGGAACGGCACCTGCTCGTGCACGATCGCGTGCGCCCAGGCGGCGTAGAGGTCGAACTCGTTGGCAGCGCAGTAGAGGTCCCAGACGCCGACGCCCGGTGGCCGGCAGCCGATCTCGGAGAACTTCAGCCCCTTGTCGCCGAAGAACCACTCCATGTGGGTCGGCGAGGTCCAGATCCCGAGCGCGGAGATCGCGGCCTGGCCCATGCGGCGCACTTCCTGGTAGTTCTCGCCCTCGATCCGATTCGTCGTCAGGATCTGCGGCGAGATCCAGCGTGTGCGCATCGCCTCGAGCACGCCCGGGAAGTAGTGGCTGGCGAAGTCGATCACCGGTTTGCCGGCGACGCAGAGCGTGTCGTAGAACCCCTCGTGGCCGGTGAGGAACTCCTCGATCGCGACCTCGCGGCCGTGGTCGACGCCGAGCTCCTGCAGCGTGCGCTCGAGGGCGTCGTCGTCCTCGACCTTGTAGGTGCCGGACGCGCCGGCGGCATCGAGCGGCTTGAGGATCAGCGGGTAGCCGGTCTTCTTGGCGAACTGGCGCGCGTCGTCGGGGGCCTTGACGCGCGCGCTCGCGGCGCAGGCGATGCCGGCGGCGCGCACCGCGTCCTTCATCGCCGGTTTGTCGCGGCAGAGCCACGCGGTCTTGCTGGTCGTGCCGTAGATCGACAGCCGTTCGCGCACGTGCGCCGCGGCCATCACGTGGGCCTCGATCGTCGCCTCGAGCCGGTCGACGCGCGCGCGCTGCGACAGGCGGCGCACCGCCTCGGCGAGCGCGTGCTCGTCGACGACCGAACGCACCCGTTCGAACTGGAACAACCCCTCGCGTAGCTCGCTCGGCAATGCCTCGGGCGGGCGCTCGCTGATCGCCGAGACCCTGGCGCCGGTGCTCAGCAGGCCGCGCAGGAACTCGCGCTGGTTGTTGGGGAAGGCCGGTTCGACGAAGACGACGTGCATTGGGGTTGGTGTGGTCGCGGTCTCTGGGTCACAGACCGGTGAGCT
>JAGQRB010000788.1 GCA_020425925.1 Planctomycetota bacterium | reverse complement strand
TCCACCTCGCCGCGCTCGCGCTCGCCGCGCCGCTCGCGTTCGCCGCGCCGCTCGCGGCCCAGGGCGGCGTCGCCGCCTTCGGCCTGCCTCACACCGCGCTCGGCGGCGCCGTTCTCACCCCGGGCTCGACCGGCGGTCTCGTCGTCTCCAACATCGGCTCGTCCGGCCAGGACGGCGTCGAGATCGCGCTCGGCGACAGCCAGGGCTGGGACGGCTGGTTCACGCCGTCCGCGATCCCGGCCAACGGCAGCCTCGAGTACACCTTCATCGGCAGCGGTCCGACCGTCACCCACATGCCGGGTTCGGGTCTGCGCGTGACGCGCCAGGGCACCGACTACCTGCTCGAGGTCGGCTTCGAGACCGTCAGCTCGGTGACGCTCGACGCCTACCTCGACGGCGTGCCGGTCTACCACGCCACCCAGCACACCGGCACCGACTGGATCTGGGTGCCGATCGCGCTCTACATCCTGGCCCACACCGACGCGCACGTCGAATGGAAGACCGGCGACGGCTGCTCGGGCGGCGTCAGCTGGAACGGCCCGACCGCGATCCAGATCCCGGCCGGACCGATGATCACCTGCGACCTGCTCGTCGCGCGGCCGGAGAACTCGACGCTGGTCTTCGACTCGGTCGAAGCGGTGCAGATCAAGGGCGCGAACCTCGCGCCGTTCACGCTGACCGAGGAACGCGTCGGCGTGCTCGACCACTCGGTGACCGCACTCGGCCAGGCAGCGTTGATGCCGGTCGGCGGCAACCTGATGGTCTCCAACCTCGGCTCGAGCGGCCAGGACGGCGTCGCGATCCACCCGCGCGTGCTCGCCGGCCGGACCCTCGACGGCATCTCGATCGCGCTCGCCGCGCTCGATCCGGGTGGCCAGGCGCCGCTCGGCGCGACGTTCACCGCCAGCGCCACCGGCGTGCTCGACGGCATCCCGAGTAGCGCGCTCGGCAGCGGCACGTTCACCAAGGTGCCGGGCGGCCTGCAGCTCGACGTCGACTACAGCGCCGTCGGCGCGACCAGCCACATCATCGAGATCTACGACCACGGCGTGCTGCAGGTCTCGATCGCGGGCCACACCGGTCCGATCGCGAACCTGCAGGGCTGGCCGACCGGCTGCGGCAAGCGCTTCTGGCCGATCGTCTACCCGCCGCTGTGGTGCCTGTGGTTCGACTTCGTGCAGTCGCAGCTGTTCACCATCCTCGGTTCGACCGGCGGCAGCTTCAGCGGCGACGAGATCCGCGTGCTCGCCGAGGGCTCACCGCACACGATCTCGACGCTCGACTCGTTCGCGCTCAGCGGCGGTGACCTCGCCGGCATCGGCGTGGTCGGCATGGCGGACACCTCGGCGACCGGCAACTACTTCGGCACCGGCTGCCCGGGCTCGTCCGGGCTGACCGCGACCAACCGCATGGGGCGGCTGCCGATCCTCGGCACCACGGTGCCGCTGCACCTCGACGGCTTGCCGCCGGGCGGCTTCGCGTTCTACGTGCTGGCGTTCTCGCAGCTGCCGTCGCCGTTCCCGCTGCCGGGCGCGCCGGGCTGCTTCCAGTACCTCCCGCTCGGCGTCACGGTGCTGGTGATCGCCAACGGCGCCGGCTCGGCGACCTTCAACCAGGGCATCCCCGCCGATCCCAGCCTCATCGGACTGCCGATCTTCGCGCAGGGTGCGGCGCTCGATCTGCCGGCCAACACGCTCGGGGTCACGACCACGAACGGCCTGTTCCTCGGCGTCGGGCTCTGAGTCCGGGGCCGGAGGCGCGATGATCGCGCCGCGATGACGACCCAGTTTCACGTCGGCACCTCGGGCTTCAGCTACGACGAGTGGAAGCCCGCGTTCTATCCCGAGGACACCAAGAAGGCCGACTACCTGCCGTACTACGCCTCGCAGCTGCCGGCGGTCGAGCTCAACAACACGTTCTATCGGATGCCGAACGCCGACACCGTCGCGAAGTGGCGCACGCAGGTGCCCGCTGGCTTCCGGTTCGCGGTCAAGGCGACCAAGCGGATCTCGTGGGGCAACAAGCTGGTCGACTGCGGCGAGCTCTGCGAGTGGCTGTTCCGCACCATCGCGCCGCTCGAGGACGCGCTCGGCTGCGTGTTCTACCAGTCGCCGAAGTGGGTGCGGAAAGACGTCGGCGTGCTGCGCGAGTTCCTCGCGGTGCAGCAGGCCGGCGTGAAGGTCGCGCTCGAGTTCGCACACGACAGCTGGCTCGAGGACGACGCGTTGGACGTGATGCGCGAGCACGACGTCGCGCTGGTGACGAGCGACAAGGACGGCGAACCCGAGCCCGAGCTGCGCGACACCGCGAGCTGGTGCTACCTGCGGCTGCGGCGCGCGGGTTACGAGGACGACGATCTGAAGCGGTGGCGTGATCGGGTGGTGGAGAGTGGGGCGAGCGAGGCGTTCGTGTTCATGAAGCACGAGGACTCGTGTGCCGGGCCGGCGTTGGCGCGGCGGTTCCTGGCGCTCGGGTGAGGTCAGGAAGAGGTCGCTCCGTCGTCCTCTCCCGGGTCGATCGGGCGGTGAAGCGAGTAGTTCATCCGGGCGGCGCCGAGAGCGGGTCCCATGACCGCCTGACTGCGCGTGCGACTGGCGCTTTGCCTTGCGGCCGATGCCTTCGCGGCATCCGGCCCGCCATGGGCTGATTCCGCTGCGATCGAACGGGGTGGCCGCCCGCGTTCCGGGGCTTGCCGGATGGGCCGAGCCGAGTACTCTTCCTGTGCCGGAGAGAGTGGAGGGTCCGCTCGTCCGAGCTCCGTGTTGTCCCACCAAGAGACCGCGACCTTGAAGCTCTCTCTCTCTCTCTCTCTCTCTCTCTCGGGTTGATCTGTAGCGCCGCCGATCTCAGAGCTCAGCAGGCCGGATCGGGCTCTCCGCTGCCCGGAACGCTGGCGGGTACTGAACGGTGGATCGTCTGCCTGCGCGATCGGGGCTTCGACCTGGAACAGCTACTGCAGACCGTGCGACAGGCGCCGGCCCCCGCGCGGCCCGCCTTGATCGCGGGGCTGCGACAACAAGCGCAGGCAGATCAAGCGGCAATTGCGCTGGCGGTCGCTGCGGCAGGGGGGCGAGTTTCCAAGCACTTCTGGCTCCTCAGTGCGCTCGCGATCGAGGTGCCCCCCGGGGCGGTTGCAGCGTTGCGGCAGCGGGCCCGCGTCGCCTCGATGTTCCCGGTCGAGGGGCACGCCAATGGCGATGCCTTGTCCTCGAAACCGGCTGATGACGAGACCGGGAATCTCCTTCTCGCGCCACCGCCCCCGATCGCCAACTCGGTCGACGCTGCCAACCACAACGTGGCAGCCGCCTGGAGTACGCTTGGCGGCTACAAGGGCGCAGGAGCGGTCGTAGCGGTGTTCGACAGTGGGATCGATGCAGACATCGACGAGCGGAACAGTACCCCGGATCCGCACCCTTCATTCCTAGACGCAGCGTCGCAGACGAGGATCTCAGCGCACCTTGCGACAGATACCGAGCCCAAGCATGCAAACTGCAACATCCTAACGGCGACCTCGCCGTATGTTTCGACAACCGGTCAAACGAGCGGCTACCTGGCCAACATTGGTCACGCACCGGAGTGCGGCCATGGAACTGCCATGGCTGCCATCATCGCTGGTCGCAACTATGTTGCCGGTGGGCTCTTCCCTGCGTTTCCCGCTGACGGGCACGCCCCCGACGCTGAACTGGTGGACGTTTCGATGTCGTCTCACAGCGGTTCGAACGCAACGCGACCTTGGATCTACAGCGACGAAGGCTACATCACCGCTGCCGAACTGCTGCTCGCGCACGTACTCCTGGGAAACACCGTGCACGTTGCCAACATCTCATTACATGGTACGCCATCTCCAACGCACCCAGTCTCCCTCGCGCTAGACAAGCTTGCGCGCCAGGCGGACATTTTGCTGGTCACCTGCGCCGGCAACACGTCGGACTCGTCCAACTCGAGCAACGGCTTCTACCATGGCGTTGCAGTAGGGGCTGTTCACGCACGAACGACCGCGTTTCCAACCAACCTGGCCTTCGTGCCGCTGCCCCAGGGTTTGCGCGGTCCGTTGGATGGTAGCCCCGATCGCTTCTATCCTGACTTGTGCGCAACGGGCGGCGGCATCGGGCACGATGAATCTGGGGTTCGCCAGTTCGACTACCCTTGGACCTCGTATTTCGTCAGCGGGTGCATGTCGATGCCGGGTCTCGACCTCGGGAATCCGAGTGCATACTCGTGGCCAACTCCCAACCGGGTGACGCCGATCCGGCCCAACCTCGGAACGAGCGAGGCCTGCGCCCAGGTCGCTGGTGCGGCCGCGCTCTACCGCGGCTTCCGCCCGACCTCGTCCGCGGAAGAAGCCCGGGCTGCGCTGCTGTTGAACGTCCTCGGGACATATCCGAACTCGGACGGCACGACGTCCGATCCCGCACAACAACACACCTACTCGGGGCGGAACACGCTCGGTGTTGGATACGTTCGCGACGACCTGCTGGCCGAGTTCGCTGCGCGCGCTTCGACGATCGTTCCGCTCGAGAGCGTCGTGTCATTGAACCAGGCTTTCCCGTCGGCCGACACGGCCTACGGCTCGTCTTCGGTTCCGCTCGGCAGTGGGCGGTACGCCGTCGTGGCTTGCTGGCGTCGCTACTGGGATCCGAACGACGACACTTCCGGTGAAGGCAGCTTGCCGAACGTCGACCTCCGAGTACTCGATGCGGACCCTCCCTATTCCCTTCTCGCCACATCCGATAGTCTCGCCAACAGCTACGAGCGGGCGGTCTTCGTTGCGCCCTCGTCCGGCAAGGTCACGATTCGCGTCTATTCGAACGGCCCATCCGGCCTCCTCGATCCGCCGCTGCCAGTGCAGATCGTCGCCCGAAAGCTCGCGACCGATCTCGATCCCCTGACCGCCGCGGAGCCGGTGTACGCCGTGGCGGGGAAGGTGGAAGCCGTCAGCGCCGGCTCGGGTTGTACTGCCATCGATCAGGACTGGAGCGTCGCGAGAATAGTCCCCTACGCGTCCGCATACGGGTCGTCCGCTTTCTTCCAGAATCCCTCGGGATCGTCGACAACGCACTCCGGCTACGACAAGGGGTTCGACTTCGGCAAGGGTCGCTTGAGTACTCAACCTGGACCCTACCAGTACAAGCTGCACCTGCAGTACGAGGACGCGGTGATGGGAGGGGATATCGATATCGTGGGCCTGAGGTTCCGTACCTGGCGGCCGATGTCCGCGATAGACTTGCCGTTGCGGATCACTATGGCGATGGGGCCACCGGTGAACTCGACGATGCCCTTGCCGACCGATCCGAACTACATAACGACGATGCAGGTCGTCGTCGGGGGAGCCGGTTTCAGAACGGTGGCTGCTCCGGCGTCCTTTGGCGGGCAATCTTCGGCAGCAACGGGGCGGGAGGAATTTGGCGTAATCGTGCCTTTCGACTCTCCGCAACAGCCCTTTTCCTACCTTCAGGGCAATGCGCTTCACCTCTGGATCGACGTGGGAGCGAGCGCACCGAAGTTTGTTGTCGATGGGACCAGTGACTACTACCCTCCATTGCCGCAACCAGGGGAGCCGGTCGAAGCGCACTACTGGAGGGCGGGGAGCACGGAGACCCTCTACGGACAGGTTCCGGTCCTTGGCCTGATCGCCGCGTCGCCGAACACTTCACGCGAGCTACGGCTCGAAGCTATTGGGGAACCGTGGAGTGGACTGACGCAGACGCAGTTTGACGTGCGGGTGTTGTCGGGTGTGCCGACGAGTCTCGTGTTGTTGTTTACGGGTTTGTGGGATACGTCGCCCGCTCCGCAGACCCCCTGCCAACCTTGGTTGCTGAATCCCGGATACGTAGTGGGTACAACGGATTCGTTCGGCATGGCGCAGTTCGCTGTTCCCGTTAACCCCAACGTCGTCGGGCTCGATTTTGGTTTGCAGGCCGGGGTCTTTCCTACCACCGGGGGCGCGCTGGCCACGAATGCCCTGCGCATCCGCGTAGGAGGTGGGTTGTGAGCGGTCGGCGAATCTCGTTCATGGCTCCGGCGCTCCTGTTCGCCGAGTTCGGTCTGGCCCAGATCACCTGGACAGCCCTGCCGACGCCGCCTGGACCACCGGTCGCCTACGACAGCGTGCGCGATCGACTGGTTGCGTACGATGCGAACTACCTGACCTCGGAGTTCGACGGCGTCGCATGGTATTCACTCGCGACGCCGGTTGCCCCGAGCAACTGGGGGGCTGGAGGGTTCGATCCGTCGCGAGGCAGAGTCGTGCTGATGGAGGCGGCTGCCGGCGGGATCGCCACCTGGGAATGGGATGGTGCCAACTGGCAGCAGATCGGTCCGGTCAACAGCGTGGTGGGGATGAGCGACACGGGCTCACTCTCCTACCACGCCGCTCTCGGAGGACTCGTTTCGGTGTATCAAGGCGGCGCAGCACTCGAGCTCTACCTCTGGGACGGCCAGTCATGGTCGTTGCTGCCGGGCCAGAACGCCCCACCGGCCGTGTTGTGGAACAGCTACTACGGCTACCACAGTCACACGTACGACCCGATTCGCGACCGCCTCGTCGTCTTCGGTCAGGTCCACGCCAACTCGATCCAGGTGCTCTCCAACACGCCGACGACGTTCGAGTGGGACCAGGTGAACGGCTGGGTTCAAGCCGGCACATCAGGCAGCATTCTGCGGGTGAGCAGTATCTGGTTCGACGAAGCCCGCGGTGAGGTCCTGAGGTTCGACGGCGATAGTGGATCCACCCGAGCAGCGTATGCCTACGGCGGGAACGGCAACTGGGCATCGTTGGGGTCAGCGGGCACGCCGATCCTCGTCGTTCCGGTGTATGACGCCGTGAACAACCGGCTCTACGCCAGGGACACCCATCTGCCTGGCACGTTCGGCTACTTCGAAGACGTATTCCCCGCCAAATACATGTCGCACCGGCCCGGCTGCCAGCTCGGCTCACCGCCGTCGCTCGAGCTCACCGAGCCGTGGACCCGGGCGTGGATCGGCGAGACCATGTCGATCGACCTGACCAACCTGTCGTCGCCGATCGGCATCCTGACGATGGGCTTCGACGACCAGGCGTACAACGGCAACCCGCTGCCGTTGGCGCTCGCGTCCTACGGCATGCCCGCCTGCCAATTGAACGTCGCGCCCGCGGCCAGCGTGCTGCTCGCCGCGACGAACGGACGTGCAACAGTGCAGATCCCGGTGCCGCCGGTCATGGCGTTGGTCGGCACGACGTTCTTCCAGCAGGTGTTCGGCCCGTCCGCGGGAGCCAATCCGCTCGGAATGGTCGCGGGGCCGTCGATGCAGGGCACGATCGGCAAGTCGCGCTAGAGGGATTGCGACTGCTCTACGCGGCGAGCGACGTGGTAGTCTTCCGTGCCGGCGCATTTCGCTGCAGCCCTCTCTCACCGCATGGCCGTCCCCTCACGCACCTCCTGGAAGGGCTTCCTCAAGCTCAGCCTCGTCTCCGTCCCGGTCAAGGCGTTCACCGCCAACGACACCTCGGGTGAGGTCCGCCTCAACCAGCTGCACAAGGGCTGCAACAGCCGGGTCAAGTACCAGAAGGTCTGCCCCGAGCACGGCGAGCTCAAGAGCGAGGACATCGTCAGCGGCTACGAGCACGCCAAGGACCAGTACGTCGTCGTCGACCCCGAGGAGATCGACAAGCTGCGCACGCCGACCGACCGCGCGATCGGCATCGACGGCTTCATCCCGCAAGACGAGGTCGACGGGCTCTACTACGCCGGCAAGACGCACTACCTGCTGCCCGACGGCGTCGCCGGCGAGCGGCCGTACGCGCTGCTGCACCACGGCATGGTCGAGAACGGCGTCTGCGCGATCGCGCAGGTCGTGATGTCGGGCCGCGAGCAGCTCGTGCTGCTGCGGCCGCACGGCAAGCTCCTGGTCATGACCGGGCTCTACTACCCGGCGCGCATCAAGAACCCGGCCGACTACGAGGAGGAGATCGAGGAGATCGACTTCAAGAAGGAGGAGGTCGCGCTCGCCAACACGCTGATCGGAGCCAGCAAGCTCGAGGAGTTCGATCTCGAGCGCTACAGCGACCAGTACGTCACCAAGCTCAAGAAGGTGATCGACAGCAAGGTCCAGGGTCAGGAGCTGGTGACGGCGCCCGACCACGAGGAGCCGAAGATCCTGAACCTCATGGACGCGCTCAAGAAGAGTGTCGCCGAGGCGCAGGCGCGGCTGGTGCACGGTGACGGCGCCGACGCGGACGAAGGCGGGACGCCGACCAAGAAGCTCGCGCCGAGCACCGCCCGCAAGAAGAAGACGCGCAAGGCGGGCGGCAGCTGAGGACCGGTAGGTGACCGCCGGGCCCGCGCGCCTGCCCGAGCACGTCGAGCCGATGCTCGCGAAGATCGGCCGGCCGTTCGACTCGGAGGACCACTTCTTCGAGATCAAATGGGACGGGGTGCGGGCCGTCACCTATGTGGAGAACGACCAACACCGGATGCACGGGCGGCGGCGGCGCGATCTCGCGACGCGGTATCCCGAGCTGGCGTTCCTGAGCCGCCTGCCCGCCGGCACCGTGCTCGACGGCGAGCTCATCGTGCTGCAGGCCGATGGTCGGCCCGACTTCCGCGCCATCCTTTCGCGCGAGAACGCGAGGGCTGCCGATGCCGCGCGGCGCGCACGCCTACATCCGGTGGTCTACGTCGTCTTCGACCTGCTCTATCTCGACTTCCGGCCGCTGCTCGAGCAGCCGTTCACGACCCGCCGCGCGGCCCTCGAGCAGCTCGTCGAGTCGGTCGGGGCGAGCGCCGGCGAAGCGCGCCGAATCGTTCTGTCGGAAGGAGTTGTGGGCGCCGGCCTCGAGCTGTTCGCGGCCGCGGTCGAGCGCCAGCTCGAAGGTGTCGTCGCCAAACGCCTCGACGCGCCGTACCGCCCCGGCGAGCGCAGCGAGGCGTGGCAAAAGATCAAACCGGTGCAGTCAGTACATTGCCTGATCCTCGGCTACGAACCCGACGGTGAGCGCGACTTCAAGTCGCTGATCCTCGCGACCGACCTCGACGGCGAGCTGCGCTGCGTGGGGAAAGTCGGCTCGGGCCTGACCGAGCGCAGCAAGGCCGAGCTGCGCGCGCTGATGTTCACACGCCGACGCGAGCGCGCACTGATCGAAACCGGTCTGAAGGGCTGCTGGATCGAGCCGGGTCTGTTCTGTACCGTCGCGTTCGTCGAGCGAACCCACAGCGGCGCGTTGCGAGCGCCGGTGTTCCAAGGCCTCGTTCCGCTCGATTCGAGTTCATGACGATCGACTCCGCGACCAATGAAGGCGCGCAGCGCGCTGGCGATGCCGGCAGCGTGGGGGGTGCAGATGCCGCGCGCGGTCGCACCTTCACCGCGAGTCAGCTCGCCGTGCTGTGCGGCCTGCCGCCGGCAGTCGTGAAGCGCTGGATCGATCGCGAGCTGTTGGTGCCTCAGCGCGGCGCGGTCGGACAGTTCGCGTTCACCGCGGTCGGTCGCGTGCGCACGCTGGCGAAGCTCTGGCGCGCCGGCTGGAACGCGCCGCGCATCGCCCACGCCTGGCGGCTCGCGCGCACCGTCATCGACGACCCCGAGGAGGCGCTCACCGGTCTGCTCGCGAGCATCGGCCGCCGGCGCGTCACCGTGCGCACCTCGGACGGCCGACTGGTCGAGCCCGGCGGTCAGCTGGTGTTCGATTTCGAGAGCGCGGCGGCGAACGTCGAAGGCGCGCAGCTGCCGACGCTGCGCACGCCGAAGGGGTGGTTCCTGATCGCGGTCGAGGCCGAGGCCGCGGGTCGGATCGAGGACGCGGTGCGGGCCTACGAGCACGCGCTCGAGGACGACAACCCCGAGGCGCACTTCAACCTCGGCAACTGCTACTACTCGCTGCGCCGCCGCCGCGAGGCCGCGGCGCGCTTCGATGCCGCGGTGAAGCTCAGCCCGGACTACGCCGAGGCCTGGAACAACCTCGGCGTCGTGCGCGGCGAGCTGCAGGACCGCGACGGCGCGATCCTGGCGCTCGAGCGCGCGCTCGCGATCGTGCCGCACTACGCCGACGCGCACTACAACCTCGCCGAGGCGCTCGCGGTCGCCGGTGACCTCGACGGTGCGCGGCGCCACTGGCGCGCCTACCTGTCGTTCGATCCCAACAGCCGCTGGGCCGATCAGGTTCGCCGCTACCTGCAGATCAACGGCGAGCGATGAGGTCGGCGGCCGCTCTGGCCGCGACGCTCGCAGTGCTGCTCGCGGTGCTGCTCGGGGCGTCTTGCGACTACCTCGAGCACTGGCGCCGCCAGAACGACTACGAACGCCGCCAGCGCAGCGATCCGTCGCAGCAGAACCTCAAGCACATGCTCGAGCAGCCGAACTTCGGCGTGATCGGCCGCACCGAGGTCGCGGCGGCGGCCGGTGCCGCGGCCGACGATGCGGCCGGCGCGCCGGTCGCGATCGCGGCGTTCTCGAGCCGGTTCCGGCCACACGAGCTCGTCGGGGTCGCGCACGACGTCGGGTGGGGGAGCCACTTCGGTCTCGACCTGCCGGCCGGCGAGTTCGACGTGCTCGCGCTCGCCGACCGCGATGGCGACGGCGTCTATCGCGACGACGAGGTGATCGCGCGCGAGCGGCTCGAGCTGTCGCCGGCGAGCTTCCCGAGCAAGGTGGTCACCGGCTTCGTGCTCGACCTCGCGGCTGCGGCCGAACGGGTCGATTGGCCGGTCGCGATCGAGGTCGAGCGCGCCGAGGCGCGGACCTCGCTGTTCTACCCGACCGGCACGATCCGCGACCTCGCCGACCCGATCTTCGACGCCGAGACCGTGACGCTCGGCTGCTACGACCCGGCGGCGTTCTTCGAACGCGCGCCGACGATGTTCTACGCGCTCGAGGACGACCTCGCGTTCAAGATCCCGGTCGTGTTCGTGCACGGCTTCGGCGGCAGCGCGCGCGAGTTCGCGCCGCTGGTCGAACGGCTCGATCGCGACCGCTTCAAGCCGTGGTTCTTCCACTATCCGTCGGGCGCCGATCTCGACCAGCTCGCGACGCTGTTCTACGGCATCTTCCTGTCCGGCGAGGCGGTGCAGGCCAGCGCGGTCGTGCCGCTCGTGATCGTCGCCCACAGCATGGGCGGCCTGGTGGTGCGTCGCGCGCTCGGCATGCTGCGCGGCGGTGCGGGCGAACAGGCCCACGTCGTGTTCTGCAGCCTCGCCACCCCGTTCGGCGGCCATCCGTCGGCGGCCGGCGTCGGCGACAGCAGCGTGCTGGTGTTGCCGTCGTGGCGCGACCTCGATCCCGGCAGCGAGTTCCTCGCCGGGCTCTGCCGCGAGCCGCTGCCGCCGGCCGTCGAGCACTGGCTGTTCTACGCGTTCGACAACGACGCCTTCCTGAAGTTCGGCGAGAACAGCGACGGCGTCGTGCCGCTCGCGAGCCAGCT
>JAGQRB010000787.1 GCA_020425925.1 Planctomycetota bacterium | reverse complement strand
CATCGGCGCCGACCGGCAGCACGTAGGTCGGATGGCCGGTGAGATTGGTGGCGACCAGCGTGCTGCCCTGGTGCGTCGGTGCGACCAGCACGTCGACGTCGGCGAGCGCGCGGTCCATGTCGGCGATCAGCCGGGCGCGCGCGCGCGCGGCCTGCACGTACTCGACCGCCGGGATGGTGCGCGAAGCGCGGAACGAGTTCGGCCAGTCGTTCGCACCCTGGCCCGGCAGCTGGTCGGCGAGACCCTGACGCAGGAAGTCGTCGAACGCGGCTGCGGCCTCGGCGTCGAGCATCAGCAGCATGCTGCGGTACGGCGCGTCCGGCAGGCTCACCGGCTTCGGCTCTGCACCCGCCGCGCGCAGCCACTCGACGAACGCGAGGTCCTCGGTGCGCGACGGGAAGTCGTCCTGCTGCACGATGCCGAACCGCAGCCCGGCAACGCCGCGGCCCCGCCGCCAGTCGAACGCGGTGTCGCGCGCCGCCGGATCGTGACCGTCGCGGCCGCGGATCGCGTCGAACACCAGCGCGGCGTCGACCGCCGAGCGCGCGATCGGGCCGACCTTGTCCATCGTCCACGACAGCGGCATCGCGCCGTGGCGGCTGACGCTGCCGAACGTCGGCCGCAGCCCCGCGATCCCGCAGGCGCGGCACGGCGACACGATCGAGCCGAGCGTCTCGGTGCCGAGCGCGAACGGCACCAGGCCACCGGCGACCGCCGCGCACGGTCCGGCCGACGAGCCGCTGCTGCCGCGTTCGGGATCGTAGGGGTTGCGGGTGCGGCCGCCGTACCAGAGATCGCCCATCGCCAGGGCGCCGAGCGAGAGCTTCGCGACCAGCACGGCGCCGGCGTCGTGCAGCTTCTGCAGCGCGGTCGCGCGCACGTCCCACGCGAACTCGGCGAACGGGCGGGCGCCGAACGTGGTGAAGGTCCCCGGCCAGCCGAACAGGTCCTTGGCGCCGAACGGGATACCGTGCAACGGGCCGCGGTCGACGCCGCGCGAGAGCTCGTCGTCGGCCCGCTCCGCCCGCTCGCGCGCGTGCTCCTCGAGCAGGCTCACGACGCAGTGCAGCGTCGGGTCGAACTTCGCGAGCCGCTGCAGCGCCAGCTCGGTGAGCTCCACGCTGGTGACCAGCTTCTGCCGCAGCAGGCTGGCGAGCTCGTCGACCGTCGCGAACGCGAGACCGACGTCGCTGGCCGGCCGCGCGACGTCGCGCCGGATCTCGAACGGCACCGCTGGTGTCGGCGCCGGTCGCGTGCTGGCCGGCGCGAACGGGTCGAAGTGCACGCATGGGCCGAGCTCGAACGGCGGCGGCGTCCGACGCAGGGTCTCGTAGCTCGCGCGCAGGCGCCCGAGGCGTGCCTTCGCCAGCTCGCGCTGGTCGGCGTCGAACTCGAGGCCCGCGAGCCGGCCGGCGGCGGCCATGTCCTCGGGATCACCGCGCGGCGGCGAGCGCAGCGCGGCACCGGTCGCGACCGTGCTGGTGCCGAGACCGAGCAGGAAGTCGCGCCGGGAGCGGAACGGGGAGGGGGTCGCTGCCATGATCGTCGTTTCGCCGGCGAGCGCGCCGACGGTCGAGCGCCGTCGGCCACGCTGGCATCCTGGACCGATTGTGCCGAACCCCATGCCGAGAATCCCCCTTCCGTTGTCGTTCGCGTCGGCCGTGCCGGCGCCGAGGTCCACCGCTGCCGCCCGTCGGGAGGACCGGCGATGAGGCGGTCCTATCCACCGGCGCTGCAGCGCTTCTTCGACGTCGGCCGGTTCGCGGTCGTCGGCGCCTCGCGCGATCGCGAGAAGTACGGCAACAAGGTGCTGCGGTGCTATGCCCAGCACGGACTGCCGGTGATCGGCGTCAACCCCAAGCTCGACGAAGCCGAGGGCGTGCCCT
>JAGQRB010000786.1 GCA_020425925.1 Planctomycetota bacterium | reverse complement strand
TCGCGCCGCTGCTCACCGCCGCGCGCGGCTTCGGACTCGAGGTCGTGCTCGAGTGCCACGACGCGGACGAGGTCGGGCGCGCACTCGCAGTCGAGGACGCGATCGTCGGCGTCAACAACCGCGATCTCGACACGCTCGCGACCGATCTCGCGCGCGCCCGCGCGCTGCTGCCGCTGGTGCCCGAGGACCGCATCGCGCTGGCCGAGTCGGGCTACCGGAGCGCCGCCGAGCTCGCGGCGCTGCGCGGTGTCGCCGACGGCGTGCTGATCGGTACCAGCCTGATGCTCGGGGCCGATCTCGGTGCGCTGGTCGGCGCCGGGAGGTCGTCGTGAACGTCAAGATCTGTGGCCTCTTGCGCGAGCGCGATGCGGCGCTCGCGCTCGATCTCGGCGCCAACTTCGTCGGTTGCGTCGTCGCGCCCGACTCGCCGCGTTCGGCGTCGTTCGCCGACCGGCGGGCGATCCGCGAGCTCGCGCGCGGGCGCGCGAAGTTCGTGTTGGTGGTGCGTGGCCTCGGCCGCGACGCGGTGCGGGCGTTGGCACAGGAGTGCGAGCCCGACCACGTGCAATGGCACGGCTTGTCGCCGGCCCGCGAGCGCGAGCTCGCCGCCGAGCTGCCGTTGCTCGCGGTGCGCGAGATCGGACCGGGTGCCGCGGCGCTGCCGCACGCCGACGCGACCCCGAGTGCGCCGGTGCTGCTCGACGGCGGGCGCGGCGGTGCCGGTCGGCGATTCGACTGGTCGCTGCTCGCCGGCGGGGCGCCGGCCTGCACGTTCGTCGCCGGTGGGATCACGCCCGCCACCCTGCCGGCGCTGCTTCTGCACTCGCCGTGGGGTATCGACGTCAGCAGCGGGATCGAGTGCGCTCCCGGCGAGAAGGACCCCGCCGCGCTGCGCGCGTTGTTCGAGTGTCTGGAGGGAGTGCGATGACCACGTTCGATGTCGTGCCGCAGAACGGCGCGTTCGGTGGCGCTGGCGAGTTCGGCGGCCGCTACGTCTCCGAGCTGCTCTGGCCGGCGCTCGCCGAGCTCGCCGAAGCGAGTGCACGGGTGTTGGCCGATCCGACGTTCCGACGCGAGCTCGCCGAGGGTCTCGCATCCTGGGCCGGGCGGCCGACGCCGTTGACGCCGGCGCCCCGGCTGTCGGCGCTCGCCGATCTCGAGCTCTGGCTCAAGCGCGAGGACCTGCTGCACGGCGGCGCGCACAAGACCAACAACGCGCTGGGCCAGGCGCTGCTGGCACGGCGGCTCGGCAAGCGCCGACTGCTGTGCGAGACCGGCGCCGGGCAACACGGCGTCGCGACCGCGATGGCGGGTGCGCGGCTCGGACTCGACGTCGTGGTCTACATGGGCGCGCGCGACGTCGTGCGTCAGGCGTCGAACGTCGAGCGCATGCGGCTGTTCGGTGCCGAGGTGCGCGCCGTCGACCAGGGCAGCGGCACGCTCAAGGATGCGATCAACGAGGCGTTGCGCGACTGGGCCGCGACGGTCGATCACAGCCACTACGTGCTCGGTTCGGA
>JAGQRB010000785.1 GCA_020425925.1 Planctomycetota bacterium | reverse complement strand
TCGCGCCGCTGCTGGCCGCGGTCGGCAGCGCCCGCCGACTCGAACTCGCACTCGCGGTCGCGCCCGCTGCCGACGGTGCAGAGAATGTCGTGCGCCTCACCGCGGCTGTCGACGGCAGCGCCCACGGCACGCGTTGGGCCGGGCTGCTCACCGCTGCCGGCGACGCACGTCTGCCGTCCGCGCCGCCGGGCAGCGTCGCGCAGATCGCATTCGGCCGCAGTGTCGGCGCGCTGCTGCGGGCTCCGGCCGAGTACCTCGGCAGCGGCGAGCAGCTCGCGCTGCAGAGCTTCCTGTCGATCGCCGATGCGATCGACGGCCCGCAGACCTCGTTCACGGCCGATCTCGTCGGCGGGCTCGCGGAGCCCTGGGTGCTGACGGTGCTCGGGCCGGTCGCTGGCGAGGGGCCGCACAGCCCGCTGGTGCTGCCACGCTTCGCGCTCTCCGCCGGCATCGCCGACGCCGAGGTCGAGACCGTGCTGCGACGCGCCGCCCAGGTGTTCGCCGTGATCGCGAACGGTCAGCGCGCGCAGCAGCGCAAGCTGCCGTTCGTGGTCCGGAACGCGCGCACGGCGCACGGTCGCGGCCTGGTCGCGGAGCCGCCGGTATGGCGTGGACCTGGTCTGCCGCCGGTCGAGGACGCGCTGACGCCGGCGCTGCTGTTCGGCGCCGGGCACGCGGTGCTGGCGAGCACGCTCGACGCCGCCGAAGCCGTGCTCGCCGCACTCGCGCAGGGCCGACCGGCGCCTGGTGGGGGAGATCACATCCGCATCGACGGCGGCGCGGTCGCGTCGGCGCTGGCCGCGAACCGGGGACCGCTCGAGCTCGGGCGCATGCTCGACGAGGGCGACAGCGCGAGCGAGGCGGCGCGGTTCGTCGACATCGTGCTCGCGGTCGCCGCTGCGACGGCGCGCCTCGAGCTCGCGATCGACTACGGCGACGGCGCGACGACGTTGCGTCTCGAGCTGGAGCGCCGGCGATGAGATCGCTGCCGCAGGGCGACGGCGTGCGGTCCGATCCGTTGGCGCCGTTCGAGCCGTCGGCGGCCGACCCGTTCGATCTGCGCAAGGTCTCGCACCTGCTGCGCCGCGCCGGCTTCGCCGCTTCGCTGACGGTGCGCCGACGGCTGGCGCGCGCCGGGCTCGGTGCGGCGTTCGCCTGGCTGCGCGCCGCGGACGCGCTGCCCGGGATCGGCGAGCGGATCGACGACGCGATCGCGTTCGGCACGATCGACCGGGTGCGGGCGTGGCGCGTCGCACAGGCGCTGTGGTCGCCGCGCCAGCTGGCGGCGCGGGCGAGCTATTTCTGGCACGGGCATTTCGCGACCAGCGACCAGAAGCTGCGCGATCCGCGCGCGATGGCGCTGCAGCTCGCGACCTTCGACCGGCTCGGCCTCGGTTGCTTCGACGAGCTCGCCGCCGCGATGTGCCGCGACCCGGCACTGCTCCGCTGGCTCGACAACGACGTCAACAGCGCGCAGCAGCCGAACGAGAACTTTGCCCGCGAGCTGTTCGAGCTGTTCACGCTCGGCCGCGGCCACTACACCGAGATCGACATCCGTGAGGCCGCACGCGCCTTCACCGGCTGGCACGTGCGCGACGGTCGCTTCCGTTTCGCGCCACACCTGCACGACGACGGCGACAAGCAGGTGTTCGGCTCGTCCGGCCGGCTCGACGGCGACGATGTCGTGCGGCTCGCGGTCGAGCGTCCCGAGTCGGCGACGTTCCTGGCCAGCAAGCTGCTCGCGTTCTTCGTGCATCCAGAGCCGTTGCCCGACGAGGTCGCCGCGCTGGCGCGGGTCTACCGCCAGCGCGGTCGCGATCTCGGCGCGACGGTCGCCGCGCTGCTGCAGAGCCGGCTGTTCTTCTCGCCGCGGGCCTACCGCAGCAAGATCAAGGCGCCGGCGGATTTCGCGATCGGCACCGTCCGGCTGCTCGGCGCCCGCGCCGCGCCGACGCTGCTCGCGCGCGTGATGAGCGCGCTCGGCGAGACCTGGTGCGAGCCGCCGTCGGTCGAGGGCTGGCACGGTGAACGCGCCTGGCTGTCGCCGGCGTCGTGGCTGCTGCGCAGCAACTTCGTCGCCGACCTCCTGGCCGGCCGCCGCGGCAAGCTGCGGCCCGGGCCCGAGGCGGTGTTCGACGGTGTGCCGCGCGCCGAGCGCGCCGAGGTCGCCCTGCTCGTGTTGCTCGACGGCGAGGTCGGCGACGACAGCCGCGACCGCATCGAGCGCCTCGCGGCCTCGCCGCGCGCCTTCGGCCGCGCCGAGGCCAGCGAGCTGCTGCACGCGGTCGCGTGCCTGCCGGAGTTCCAGCTGCTCTGATGCGAGACCACTGCCCATGACCATCGACCGGCGATCGTTCCTGTTCGGAGCCGCGGCGCTGCCGCTGCGCGCAGTGCGACCGTTCGGAGTCTGGCTGCCGCGCGGCGACGACCGCGTGCTCGTCGTGCTCGAGCTCGAGGGCGGCAACGACGGACTCAACACCGTGATCCCGCTCGACGACGAACGCTACGCGCGGGCGCGGCCGCGGCTGTCGGCGGTGCGGCAGGGCGCGCACGTGCTGGCCGATGGCACCGCGCTGCACCCGGCGCTCGTCGAGCTCGCTCGGCACGTCGCGGCCGGCAGCGGCGCAGTCGTGCACGGTGTCGGCTATCCGCATCCCGACCGCTCGCACTTCCGCAGCCGCGACATCTGGCACACCGCGAACCCGGAGCACCAGCGGGTCGAGACCGCGACGACCGGCTGGCTCGGACGCGCCGCGGACCTGCTGCAGCAGCGCGGCGACGCCGGCTCCGGGGTG
>JAGQRB010000784.1 GCA_020425925.1 Planctomycetota bacterium | reverse complement strand
ATCAGGAGGTTTCAGGTTCGACTCCTGACGGGCGTGCCAACTCGCGCCCTCCGGCGTGGTCGAGAGTTGTGGCCCTCGGGCAGTTTCTCTGGGGTTGTCGTAGTGCCCCACTGGTGTCCCTTCCGAGGACATGGCCATACCTCGGCCACCGCGACCCAGGCCACTACACCCGTGTCGCTGGCGTCCTGTTCGAGGGCCTTTGGAAGTCCTGACGGCCGCCAGATGGCGGCAGATGATACGAACTCGTGGCCCGGCCCAGCCTCGACGCTGCTCAGCGGCACGTGCACACCGACAAGCGAGCGGCGCTTCCCGCGCGACCGATGCGGGACCGAGGTCGACTACTCGGGCTTGTCAGTGCGGTCAGGGACCTTCTGGACTGCGACCTTGCGTCGGCGAATCCGGCGCACGGACCGGATGACCTCTGCCACTACAGCGCCGACCGCGCCACCGACAACCGCTGCGAATACCTCTACCATCACCCCATAACCCGTCTTGGTGGTGGAGCTTTCTTTCCGCTAGGCCCGACCATTCTCGTGCCTCTCAAGGAGAAGCCTCAGGAAGGTCTCGACGTCAAGGGACTCCGCAGACGCCAGCTTCCGGAGCCTCTTCTGAAGACCTTGGATGGCTCGCTTCACGTCAGCTCTTCCAGTTCCCACACGTCGGGCAAGGTCTGCTACCGACTCCACGCGAGGCTCGTCTTCGTTGGCGAATACGGCAAGGACCCGGTGTTGCCTCTCGCCAAGCCCGGTGAGTCGCGGACCGAGAATCCGTATCGCTACTTTCAAGCTGTCTGCCGAAGCACCGCTCGGCAGTGACACGATTTCTTCCTGGTGCGCGCCCAGCGTTTGCATGTTGCGACGCCTGAAGCCATCGACTTGGAGGTCACGCATGATGCGTCGTCCGAGAGGGACATGGTCTCGGTCGACCTCGTGTTCGCCGGTCGTACGAAGACGTAGCAAGAGGTGTAGGAGGGTTTCCTGGACTAGGTCATCAGCGTCGGCGGGTTGGGGGCGATGGGCCGCCCTCCGCGAGTGCGCCCACAGGTCTCGCGACAGTTGGTTCCGAACTTCCTGGGCCATGCGTCAATCTCAGCTCATCTGTCGTGGTACCCGGACGGGGGGTGGACGGTTTTCTGAGTTTCGCCACTGCCTGGGGATGGGGCGCCGTCCCCCATCACGGCGAAGCGGGACCTCGCCCCGATGTTGTGGAGCAGTGGCGGTGGCCGGTGTAGGAGAGTGGCCGGGAGCGGCGAGCAAGGCCTGTCCGCGATTCCGGCGGGTGGGCGAGACGAAGAACTAGGGGTGCCGGACGCACACCGAGGTGTGCGATGAGCGTCAACTCGCCGCGGCCCTACTGGAACTGCACCTCGAACGAGTTCGCGATCGTCCCGACTCCGAACGGCTGCGCGTTGTCCCACGTCAACCCACCGACCCAGAACGACAGCCCGGTGAACGTCGGCGAAGCGTTGGTCAGCGACGCGAAGGCCTCGCCCGACGGATCGAGCATGCCGCTCCAGCCGACGGTATAGCCCGGGATCGACTGGCCGAACGTGCCGACGAGCAGCCAGTCGGGATCGAGCGGCACGGTGCGGCTGCCGATCGGGAAGCCGGTGTTGCCGAGCGCGGCGCCGAGCGCGAAGAACCGACCCGGGTTCGCGGGGTCGTAGTAGCCGAGCGACATCGTCTTGCCGACGCCTGCCTCGCCCTGGTGCACCAGCCCGGTGAACGACGCGCTCAGGATTTCCTGGCTGCCGGAGCTCGCCGGGAAGCCGGCCGCGAGCAGCAGCTCGTTGCCGGCGAGCGAACGCGTGATCGAGAACACACCCTGCGTCGCGCCGACGTTGGTGAGCTCGTTCCAGGTCGTGGCGGGCTGCCACGGCGAGGTCCGCGTCACGCGTTCGGAGTACATCACCTGCAGCCGCGGCGACACGTACTCGGTGAACACGATCGACAGCCCGTCGGCGGACACGCAGCAGTCGCGGTGGGTGTTGCCGTTGCTGAACTCGGTGACGAGCTGCGGCGTGCCGAACGGTTGAGCGACGCTGCTGCGCGTCGCGACGTGGAGCGAGTTGTTGTTGCCCGACGGGTTGCCCCAGCCAGTCGTGTAGAAAAACACCTCGAGGCCGTCGGCGGTGAGGCTCGGCGCGCTGTCGGCGCCGGTGCTGTTGAGCTCGGTGACGAACGTCGGCGTGCCCCACGCACTCGTTGGCGTCGGGCGCGTCGCGCGCAGGATGTCCGAGCTGCCGGCGCCGCCGGCGCGCGAGCTGCTGAAGTAGATCTCGAGGCCGCTGGCGTCGATGCACGGCTGGTCGTCGACCGCGGGGTCGGAGAGCCCGGCCTCGAGCACCGGCGCCGACCACGGTGCGCCGATCGCGCTGCGCGTGCTCGACCAGATCTCCCAGTTCGTCGACCGGTACGAGGAGAAGTAGAGCGTCAGGCCGTCGAGCGACAGGTTGACGCCGCTGTCCGAGGCCGAGCTGTTGAGCGCGGTCTCGAGCACGGGGGTGGACCAGCCGGCCTGCGCGGCGAGCGCGGGCAGCAGCGAGAGGGTGACGGTGGCGGCGAGCAGGGGTGGCTTCATGGTCGGACTCCGGGGCGGCGTGGACCGTAGCGCGGTGTGCGCGCCGTCGCCGGGTGCGCGCCGGCGTACACAAAGGCGTGACGCCGCGCTCCGGACGGGCACTCCGCTAGGATCGTGAAACGCCGGACCCGTCCGCGCCGCACTGCACGATGTGACCTCGAAACCCACCCAGATCGACATCGACGCCGAGTTCGCCCGTTTCCAGCGCACCCGCGCGCCGGCCGCGCTCGGCCGCGTGTTCGATGTCGCGGCGCCGCAGCTGCTGCTGGTCGCGATGCACTTCTGTGGCGACGCGGCGGCGGCCGAGGACCTGGTGCAGACCGTGTTCCTGCAGGTCCTGCGCGACGCCGATCAGCACGAGGTCGGGCGGCCGGTGTTGCCGTGGCTGCTCGCCGTGCTGCAGCATCGCGCTTCGGATCAGCGCACGGCGAACGCGCGGCGCACGCGGCGCGAGGCGGCGGTTGCGGCTGCCGCGCTCGCCGGCGTGGGCAGTGTGACCGTGGACGATCCCGCGCGGCACGCTATCGACGAAGAGACGCGGAAGCAGGTCGCCGCCGCGCTCGCCGGCCTGCCGGCGGGCTACCGCGAGGTGCTCGCGCTACGGCTCGTGCACGGCCTGCGCGCCGTCGACATCGCGCACTCGCTCGGGCAGCCGCCGGCGACGGTGCGCACCAGGTTGCGGCGTGGGCTCGGGTTGCTGCGCGATGCGCTGCCGCGCGGCCTCGCCGCGCCGGCGTTGCTCGCCGTGCTGGCGCGCGAAGCACTGGCGGCGCGGGACGGCCTGCCGGCGATCCGCGATCGGCTGCTGCGCGCGCTGCCGGCGGCGACGACCGGTGCTCTGGGTGTTACCGCGAAATGGCTGCTCGCCGCCGCGGCGGTCGCCGTTCTGCTGACCGGCGCGTTCGCGATCGAATGGCGCGGCGACCGCACGTCGCCGTCGGTCGCCGGCGACGCGGTCGTCGCCAGCGGACCGCTGGCAGCTCCGGCGCAGGACGGCGGGGATCGCCGCAATCGCCCGGCTCCGAACGCGGGCGAGCGTGCGGCCGCGCCGCCGTCGTCGAAGGTCGCGATAGAGTCGCCCGACGGGCAGGTGCTCGTGCACGGCCGCGTCGTCGCCGCTGAGACCGACGCGCCGCTCGCGGGCGTCGAGGTGATGGTGT
>JAGQRB010000783.1 GCA_020425925.1 Planctomycetota bacterium | reverse complement strand
TCGACGAGGTCGACTCGATCCTGATCGACGAGGCGCGCACGCCGCTGATCATCTCGGGCGAGTCCGAGGGCACGGTCGAGCGCTACGTGATGGCCGATCGCGTCGCGCGCCAGCTCGAGAAGGACAAGCACTTCGAGGTCAAGGAGAAGGAGCGCCAGTGCCTGCTCAACGAGGCCGGCATCGAGCGCGCCGAGAAGCTCGTCGGCGTCGACAGCTTCTACAGCGACCCGCAGTACATGGAGTGGCCGCACCTGCTCGAGACCGCGCTGCGCGCGCACCACGTCTTCGACCGCGACAAGCACTACGTCGTCGTCGAGCGCAAGGTGCCCGAGGGCCAGCAGCCCGACCCGCGGCAGGGCGACGGCGGTCCCGAGGTCGTCATCGTCGACGAGTTCACCGGCCGTCTGATGCCGGGCCGCCGCTGGAGCGACGGTCTGCACCAGGCCGTCGAGGTCAAGGAAGGGCTGCGGCCGCGCGAGGAGAACCGCACGCTCGCGACGATCACGCTGCAGAACTACTTCCGCATGTTCGGGAAGCTGTCCGGCATGACCGGCACGGCGATGACCGAGGCCGCCGAGTTCTCGCGCATCTACGACCTCGACGTCGTCGCGATCCCGCCGAACCGGCCGAACCAGCGCAAGGACGACAACGACCAGGTCTACCTCGACGAGGCCAGCAAGATCCTCGCGATCACCGAGGAGATCCGCGGCGAGAACGAGAAGGGGCGGCCCGTGCTGCTCGGCACGACGTCGATCAGCAAGTCGGAGGCGATCTCGGACAGCCTGAAGCAGGCCGGCATCGCGCACGACGTGCTCAACGCCAAGCAGCACGCCCGCGAGGCCGAGATCGTGACGCAGGCCGGCCGCCGCGGTGCGGTCACGGTCGCGACCAACATGGCCGGCCGCGGCACCGACATCGTGCTCGGCGGCAACGCCGACGCGCTGTGGAAGTCCGAGGTGCAGAAGCGCGGCCTCGATCCCGAGGGCTCCGAGTCGCAGGCGCTGCGCGAATCGCTCAAGGCCGAGTGCAAGAAGGAGCACGACGAGATCATCGAACTCGGCGGGCTCTACGTGATCGGCACCGAGCGCCACGAGGCGCGCCGCATCGACAACCAGCTGCGCGGCCGCTGCGGTCGTCAGGGCGACCCGGGTCGGACGAAGTTCTTCCTGAGCTTCGACGACGATCTGATGCGCATCTTCGCGCGCGACTGGGTGCGCACGATGATGGAGAAGATGGGCCTGAAGGCCGGCGAGGTCATCGACAGCCCGATGGTGACGCGCGGCATCGCCAAGGCGCAGAAGAAGGTCGAGGCCCGCAACTTCGACATCCGCAAGCACCTCATCGAATACGACGAGGTGATGGACAAGCAGCGCAAGTTCGTCTACTCGCAGCGCCAGGAGGCGATCGAGCGGATGGGCATTCGCGCCAAGACGGTCGGCATGTTCGAGGAGGTGCTCGAGCCCGTGCTCGAGCTCCACGCCGGCAACAAGGACGAGGAGGTCGCGTTCGACGAGATCGTCAAGTGGCTGCAGCACCGCTGCGGCGACGACCTCTCGCTCGCGGGCATCCAGCAGGTCGGGCGCGACGAGCTCTTCGGCTGGATCATGGAGCGGGTCGAGAAGCTGCACGATGCACGCGCCGAGCACTACGGCGAGGACTGGGAGTCGGTGCAGCGCTTCCTGATCGTCGACACCATCGACCACAAGTGGAAGGACCACCTCTACGCGATGGAGGTGCTGAAGAACGGCGTCGGCCTGCGCGGCTACGCCCAGGTCGATCCGAAGAACGAGTACAAGCGCGAGGGCTTCGAGAAGTTCCAGATGCTCAAGGCCGAGATCGCGGACCACGTCACGGGCTTCCTGTTCAAGCAGGAGGCGACCGACACGATCCGCGACATCGTGACCGGCAAGGTGCAGCGTCAGCAGCCGCAGGCGCCCCGCATGCCGCAGACGCCCGAGGAGATGCAGGCGCTGTTCGAGCAGCTCGTCGCCGCCGGCAAGGTGCCGCAGGAGATCCTCGACC
>JAGQRB010000782.1 GCA_020425925.1 Planctomycetota bacterium | reverse complement strand
CCGCTGCGGACCGAGCACCTCGCTGCCGATCGTCGTGATGACGTCGAGATGGCGGACCCGGCCGACCAGGCGCGCCGGCTTGCCGCGCACGATCGCGATCTCGCGCAGCTCGGGATCCTCGAAGCGCGGCATCAGCGCCGCGATCGAGTCGTCGGGACTCGCGGTGATCGCCGGGCGGGTCAGGTCGGCGGCGATCACGACCGAACTCAGCGTCGGGTCGTTGATGAAGTTCTTGACGTCCTGCAGCTCGATGCGGCCGATCAGCGCGCCGCCCTGGTCCTGCACGTAGATCGTGTCGCCGCGGTGCTCGCCGAGCATGCGCATGACCTCTTCGAAGCTCGCGGTGTCGCGCACGGTCAGCAGTTCGCCGCGCATCACGTCGCGCACGAACGTGCTGCGGATCGCCATGTCCTCGATGCCGCTCGGGACCTCCTCGCCCTTGGCTCGGATCGCCGCGGTGTAGTAGCTGTCCTGGTCGACGATCGAGGACGCGATGCTCGCGACGATGCTGCACAGCATCGCCGGCATCACGATCTCGTAGTGGCCGGTGAGCTCGAAGATCAGCACCACGGCGGTCACCGGCGCATGCATCGTCGCCGACGTCAGGCCGGCCATGCCGACGAAGGTGAACACCGCGAACTCCTCGGCGAGCACGTCGGGCGCGGTCGGGCTGCCCGGGTGCAGCGCGTCGAGGCCGTAGACGAAGAACGTGCCGAGCGCCGCGCCGATCACGAGGTTGGGCGTGAAGATGCCGCCGAGGCCGCCCGAGCCGACCGTGCCGCAGGTCGCGACGACCTTCCAGAAGAAGAGTGTCAGCACCAGGACGGCGGTCGGGCCGTGTGCGATGTCGTCGATGACCTCGAAGCCGTTGCCCCAGGTCTCCGGCATGAAGACGCCGATGCCGCCGACGACCAGGCCGCCGAGCGCCAGCGCGATCGGCGGCGGCAGCCGCAGCGCCGCGAACGCGCGCCTGGCGCCCCGCAGCGCGGCGCGGAACAGCACGCCACCGAAGCCGCAGAAGACCCCGAGCAGGATCGCGGTCAGCACCAGCGTCGACGGCACGGTGCCGATCTTCGTCGGCAGGCTGCCGCCGTAGATCGCGCCGGTGCCGAGGTACTCGCCGCGCACCATCGTCGCGAGCACCGAGGCGACGACGATCGGCGCGAACACGTCCATTGCGAAGTTGCCGAGCACGACCTCCATCACGAAGATCGCGCCGGCGATCGGCGCGTTGTACGACGTCGCCATGCCGGCAGCGACGCCGCAGCCGACGAGCACGGCGCGCGGGCGTGAACCGAGCCGGGTCCAGCGCGCCAGCAGCGACGCGATCGTCGCGGCGATCTGCGAGTTCGCGCCTTCCTTGCCGATGCTGCCGCCGGTGCCGATCGTGCAGGCCGACGCGACGATCTGCACCAGACTCTCGCGCAGTCGGATCGCGCCCTTCCGGAGCTGCACCAGCACGACGAGGTCGGCGATGCCGAACGGCGGCTTGTTGCCGCGCAGCAGCAGGATGACGAGGCCCGACACCAGTCCACCCGCGGCCGGCAGCAGCAGCGTCTGCCACCAATCGAGGTTGCTGCGCACCGCGTCGGAGAGGTCCTCACCGGGCTCGAGGCCGGTGAACGCGTGCTGGATCGCGCTCAGGCCGTGCTGGAACAGCGACCCGAGCAGGCCGCCGCTGACACCGATGACGGCCGCGAGCAGGAAGATCGCGAACGCGCTCAGCGGGGTGCCCTTGGGCCTCGGCATCGACGGCCCGAAGGGTGCGCAACCGGTCGAGTCCGGTCAAGGGTGCTGTTCGGTGCCGACGTCGGCCCTAGGATCGGTCGGCAGGAGTATGAGGATGCCCGTGATTCGGTGGTGCTCGTTGCTGCTCGGCCTCTCGATGGCTCTGGTCCCGGCCGGGGATGTCGCTGCGCAGGCGGCGTCGGCTGCGTTCGAGGCGCGCGCGGCGCGGCGCTCGGCGTATCGCCAACCGAAGGTGCACGAGGCCGTGCGGGCCGGGATCACCTGGCTCGTCGAGCACCAGAGCGAGAAGGGCAACTGGGACGCCGACGGCTTCATGGCGCGGGACCCGAAGGGGCAGGAGTGCGACGGTGCCGGACAGGCCCGGATGGACGTCGGCGTCACCGCGCTGGCGCTGCTGGCACTGCTGGCGCAGGCGGATCCGCTGCACGCCGAGGCGACGCATCGCGCCGCCGAGTGGCTCGCCGACCAGCAGATCGCACGTTCCGGCCTGTTCGAGCGCGCCGTCACCGACTTCGTTTATCCGCAGGCGATCGCGACGCTCGCGATGGCCGAGGCGGCGGCGATGTTCGGTCGCGAGCGCTACCTCGAGGTCGCGCGCAAGGGCGTCGCGATGCTGGCGTCACATCGCAAGCCAGGAATGGGCTGGCGCTACACCCCGCGCGACGACAGCGACACCTCGGTGACGTCGTGGTGCGTCGCGGCCTACCGCGCCGCGCTCGAGGCCGGCATCGAGGTGGCGCCCGAGGACGTCGCCGAGGCGCTCGCCTGGCTCGAGTCGGTGACCAACGCCTCGAACGGGCACGCCGGCTACACCCGCCGCGACGAGGCCTCGGCGCGGCTGGCGGGGGAGCACTCCGTGCGGTTCCCGCCCGAGCTCGGCGAAGCGCTGACGGCGGCTGCGATGAACACCCGAACCCTCGTCGGCGTGCCGCCCGACACTCGGCTGAGCGCCGCCGGTGCGAGGCTGCTGCTCGCCAAGCTGCCGGAGTGGAACGTGCCTGCCGGCAAGATCGACTTCTACTACTGGTACCACGCGACCGAGGCGGTCGCTGCGCTGCCGCTCGCGGCGCAGCGGCAGTGGACCCGGGCGTTGCACGGTGCGCTGCTGCGCTGGCAGCGCGAGGACGGGGCCTACTCCGGTTCGTGGGATCCGGTCGGCGTCTGGTCGGAGCACGGTGGCCGGGTCTACTCGACCGCGATGTGTGTGCTGATGTTGTCGAGCCCGTACCGCAGCGTGCACGGCGACACCGCGGACATCGTGCCGGACGTGCCGCCGTTCCGGCGGGTCCATGCCTACTGGCGCAGCGGCGACCTCGGCAAGGCGCTGAACGCGCTCGCCCGACTCGATCCGGCCGAGGTGCTGCCCGGACAGGAGCCGGCGCTGCGCCGGCTGCAGTGGTTCGCACGGCTGCACGAGCACTACGGTCGGCAGGTCGCCGGTCGCGCCACGACGTTGCTGCCGAACCTCGAGGACCGCGCGCTGCGGCTCGCCGATCTGCGCGACCGCTTCGCCGGCCACGAGGTCGCGCAGGTCGTCGCCGCGGCGATCGCGGCGCTCGACGCCGATCCGGCCTACGCCGCGCAGGCGGCGCTCGCCGAGGTGCTGGCGAGCTTCGACCCGAAGCGACCGCCGACTTCGCGCGGCAAGCGCAAGGCACTGGTCGATCGGTTGAAGAAGATCGTCGCCGAGCATCCCGGCACCGCTGCTGCCGAGGAGGCGCAGCGCCATATCGCCCGGCTCGGCGGCTGAGCGCGGGCGGCCGGCGTCAGTCGCGCCAGATCGAGTCGAGCAGCGCCCGCATCGCCGCGAACGCGCGTTCGCTGCTGCGTTCGTTGTAGCGCGCGCCGTCGCTCGCCGATCCCGGGTCGGTGAAGCTGTGCACCGTGCCGCTGAGCTGCAGCAGCTGCCAGTCGACGTCGGTCTTGCCGTAGGCCGCGATGAAGGCCTGGACGTCCGCCTGCGGCACGTAGGGATCGTCGGCACCGTGGCACACCAGCAGCTTCGCCACGGTCTTGCCGGCGTCGTCGGTGAGCGTCGGCGAGGCGAGGTCGCCGTGGAACGAGACGATCGCAGCGAGGTCGGCGCCGCTGCGGCCGAGCTCGAGCACCGTGCCGCCGCCGAAGCAGAAGCCGATCGCGGCGACCCGGTCGGTGGCCAGGCCGAGTGCTTTGCCCTCGCGACGGAAGACATCGAGTGCTTGCCGTGCCCGCCCCCGCATCATCGCGCGATCGGCGCGGACCACCCCCGCCGCGGCGCCGGCCGCCTTGCCGTCGGTGGGCCGCGTGTCGATCCCGTACATGTCGACCATCATCACGAGGTAGCCGTCGGCGGCGACGCGCCGGGCCTTCGCCAGCGACTCCGCGGTCGGCCCCATCCAGTTCGGCACCATCAGGATGCCGGGGCGCTTTGTGCCCCGGTCGCCGTGGTGCACGATCGTGCTCTCGAACGTCGTGCCGTCGAGCTCGTAGCGCACGGTCGCGGTCTCCAGCTTCATGGCGTTCGGATCGGTCTGGGCGCGCGGTGCGACCGCGAGCGTGGCGAGGACGGAGAGGGTGGTGGCGAAGCGGGCGTTCATGTGCGGACGATAGGATCGCGGCTGCCGGTCACAACGGCCGGGCCGGGCGGTGTGGTATCCTCCCGGCATGTCCGCTGCCAAGTCGCGCGCCCCTGCTGTCGTCGGAGTCGTCCTGGTCGCGATCGGCCTTGCCGCCGGCGGCTGGCTGTGGTGGGGCCAGGGCGCTGCCGGACCGGCGCCCGCGGTGCCGGCGGCGGCCGGCGCTGGCGCCGACGGGGCGGGGGCCGACGGCAAGGGCAAGGACGGCGCGGTCGCCGACGACGCGCCGCAGCCCGCCTCCGGCGAACTCGTCGCCGTCGAGACGCCGGCCGAGGCTGGTATCCTGCCCGAGAACTGCATCGCCTACCCCGACGGTTCGCGCCTGCCGCCGCTCAACGGTGTCGAGAAGGCGCCGCGGATCGCGTTCCATCGCGCGATCCCGTTCAGTCCGGTGATCGGCAAGCGGACCGACGCCCACGGCACCGAGTGGTACGTGCACGAGAACGGCGCGATGTCGACGACGCGCTACCAGCTGAAGAACGGCGTGCGCGAGGCGATCGGTGAGCTGCAGAAGCCGGTCGCGACCACGACGGTGCTGGATCACTGACGGTTTGCGCTCGACGGCATCGCGCCCCTTCCATCGCGCCGGTCCACAGCGGGTTACGTCGCAACGGCCTGCCGTCGTGAGGTATGCTTCGTGCGCTCGCTCGCACCCCGAGCACCCGGTTCGCCGTTGCGCGTCGCCGGTTTCCCCCTGCAACTGCATCTCTTGTTGATACCCATGCAACACGCTTCACGTTTCGGCATCCTCGCCGCCGCGCTGGCCTCGACGGCCGCCGCGCAGGACTTCATCGGCTTTACCTACAACGAGCAGGTCGGCGCGACGTCGCGCGGCTCGCTCGGCGGCGCCGCAGGTGAGGTCATCACCCGCATCGACGGCGACGAGTACGGCGGCTGGGGCACCGATACCGCCGGTATGCGCACGATCTCGAGCATCTTCATGATCATCCAGGATCAGGATGCAGTCGCGACGGCGGAGACGTTCGACATCTACCTCTACGCCGAGGACCCGCTCAACCCGGGCTTCCCGGACCTCACCACCAAGACCACGTTCGCGATGTTCGAGGCCGGCCCGCCGGCGCCGACGACCGGCGTGATCTCGGCTTCGGCCAAGGTCGTGACGCCGGCGACGCCGGTCGCCGTGCCGATCCAGGGCGGCGGTGACATCTTCATCTCGTTCGAGTTCGCGGCCGCGCCCGGCCTCGGCTGGCCGACCGACGGTCTGTCGTCGCAGATCTGCCTCGGCACCCAGCCGAGCGCGAGCTTCACCGTCTTCGACATCCCGGGTGGCGCGCAGCAGCCGTCGAGCCCGGCGGGTCCGAACAACTCGCACGGTCTCTCCAACCTCGGCGGCGCGCTGACCTACAGCTCGACGCGCAACTGGGTCATCGACGTCGAGCACAGCACGGCTGGCGGCGTCGTCCTCGGCGTCACCAACCAGACGTCCTGCGTCGGCAGCAACAACCCGCCGCCGACCGGCTTCGGCCCCGCGCCGGGCACCGCCGACTTCATGTCCGGCGTCAGCCCCGACGTCGTCGGTTTCAACGCCGGCCGCGCCGACGACGTGACGATGGAGTACTTCCGTGTCGGCTCGGGCACGCCGCTCGTGTTCTTCCTCGCCGACATCGGCGGGTTCGCAGCCGAGATGCCGCTGTCGGGCCTGGTCGCCGGCGCCACCGGCGTCTCCTGCGTCAACATCGGCTCGTTCCTCACGCTCGGCTTCGTGGTCGGCAGCGGCGACGAGGCGTTCCTGACGACGACCTTCCCGGCCGCGGTGCGCCCGACGCTCGCCGGCTTCCCGCTGATCCAGCAGGCGGTCGAGTTCGACACGGCCAACGGTACGGCGCACGCCAGCCCGTGCGGTCGCCAGGTCTTCTAGATCGAGCCCGGTTGCGCGCCGCCGCGTGAGAACGGCTCCGCGGCGGCGTGTTACGCTCTCGGTCGCTCGCGTGGTGCGAGCGCTACCCGGAGAGCACAATGCGAAGAGCCTTCCTCGTCCTCGGCGCTGCCGCGTCGTTCGTTTCGACCGTTGCGGCGCAGGACTTCCTCGGCTTCTCCTACCACGCGTGCATCAGCGCGACGTCGCGTGGCACGGTTGGGTCGTCCGCCGGTGAGATCCTGACGCGCATCGACGGTGACGAGTACGCCGGCTGGGGCCTCGGTGCGCCGGGGATGCGCACGATCTCGAGCGTCTTCCTGATCGTCCAGGACCAGGATGCGGTGGCGACCCCCGAGGTGTTCGACGTCTACCTCTATGCCGAGGACGGGGCGAACCCGGGTTTCCCCGACCTCGCGACGAGGACCACGTTCGCGACCGCCGTCGCCGGCCCACCCGCGCCCGCCGCAGGCGTCATCTCGGCGGTGGCGAAGGTCGTCACGCCCGCGCTGCCGGTCGCCGTCCCGATCCAGGGCGGCGGCGACGTCTTCGTCGCGTTCGCGTTCCCGGCGGCGGCGTGGCCGCTGGACGGGCTGTCGGCGCAGCTCGTGCTCGGCAGTGGCGTGGCGGCCGCCGATGTCCCGGGACGCGCGCAGCAGCCGCCGGCCCCGACGGGTCCGAACAACTCGCACGGACTGTCACGCGTCGCTGGCGGTCTGAGCTACGACTCGACGCGCAACTGGGTGATCGACATCGAGCACGATACCGCCGCCGGCTGCGTGCTCGGCATCACAAATCAGCCGTCGTGCCCCGCGAGCCACAACCCGCCGCCGGCCGGATCGGGCCCGGCACCCGGCACCGCGGACTTCATGTCCGGCGTCGCTCCCGACGTCTCGGGCTTCCACCCGGGCCGCGTCGACGACGTCACGATGGACTACTACCGGACGGGATCGGGAGCACCGCTGGTGTTCTTCCTCGCCGATGTCGGCACGTTCGGCCCGGAGGTGCCGGTTGCGTCGTTCACGGCCGGCAGCGGTGTGTTCTGCGTCAACGCGGCGTCGTTCCTCACCCTCGGCGTCCGCATCGGGATGGCCGACGAGGCGTTCCTGACGACGACGTTCCCGGCCGCGATCCGTCCGAGTCTCGCCGGCTTCCCGCTGGTGCAGCAGGCGGTCGAGTTCGACGTCGGGACGGGACTCGCGCACGCGAGTCCGTGCGGTCGGCAGCGGTTCTAGAACGACGGCCGACCGAGGAACGTGATCGCGTCGCCGTCGGCCGGGTCGAGCTCGGCGAGCAGCTCTGAGCGCATCGCGTCGCGACCGTCGCCGCGGTAGCGCGCCGTCTCGGCGTCGAACGTCCAGCGTCGCGCTGCGCCGCCGGTGCGGCCGAACGCGACCAGCTCGCAGCGGCCGCTCCGGGCCAGCTGCTCGACGATCTCGAGCTCGGCGAGTCGGGCGTCGTCGGGGCTCGCGACCGTCATGGCCCAGCCGACCGCCGGCGGCGTGCCGGTGTCGAACGCGAGCACGGTGCGCTCGAGCCCGGCGCGAGCTTCCGGGCTGTGCGCGAAGCCGCGGAAGAACGGTCGCGCCAGGAAGCTCGCGACGCGATCGATCGAACCGTCGTGCAGCAGGCCGAAGCCGCCGCGCCGGCGGCCGTTCTCGGCGATACGCGCGGTGCGCTTGTAGGCGTCGCGCAGCTGGCCGACCTTCATCGGCTGCGGTTGGTACTGCAGCAGGTGGCCCGACATGATCAGGCCGCTGGTGCCGGCCGCGCCGAAGTGGCAGGTCTTGCACGAAGCCGCGCCCTGGAACGGCTGCACGAACAGTGCACCGCCGCGCTCGTCCTCATGATCCTCGAGCGCGCGGTGCGGATTCGGCGGGTAGCGCAGCGATTGCAGGTAGCGCACGGCGGTGGTGAGGTCCGGTTCCGCGAGCGGGGTGCCGCCGAGCAGGGTGTCGAACGAGGCGTTGAAGTCGCGCAGGCTCGGGCGGTCGCCGCGGTGGTGGAACGGTCCGGCGTCGGGGGTCAGACCGCGCAGTGACTGCGTCTTCATCGGCCCCTTCATCGGGTGCATGCGCAGCGGGTAGAGGCTCTTGTTCGGCACCGTCGCCATCGCGCCGTGCGGGTCGCCGAGGTCCCACGCGAGGCCGTCCCAGTCGCCGTCGAGGTGGCACGAGCCACAGGCGGCGAGGCCGGTACCCGACAGCCATGCCGACTGCACGAAGCCGCGGCCCTCGGCGAGCCATCGCGGTGTCGGATCGGCGCCGATCGAGACCTCGCTCGCGACGGCGAGCGTGGCGGTGTCGATCGCGGCGACGGTGCCGGCCAGCCGGTTGAGCACGTAGAGCACCGGTGCCGACGGGTGGTGTGCCAGCGCGCGCGGGCCGCGCATCGCGCGCGGATCACGATGGGCCGGGTCGGGCGCGAGCTCGAGCCGCGCGGTCACCGCGCCGTCTCGGTCGAGCACCGCGATGCGGTCGCTCGCGAACGCGGCGACAAACAGCCGCGCGCCGTCCGGGGCGAAGCAGACCGCGGTCGGCTGCGCCAGCGCGAGCGCGCGTTCGCGTTCGGG
>JAGQRB010000781.1 GCA_020425925.1 Planctomycetota bacterium | reverse complement strand
GTGCCAGGACCGGCGCCGAGCGAGAACGACATGATCCGCAAGACCTTCAAGATGGCGCTTCTGACCGGTGCGGTGCTCGGCGGAGCTGGCTTCCTCATTCTTGGCACCGCCTTCCCGAGCTACGTCAGCACCATGGCATCGTCCGTGCGTGAGAGCGTCGTCGGCCAGATTCCGATCGAACTCGAGATCAAGCGGGCCGAGGGCCTGATCTCGCAGATCGACCCGCAGATCCAGACCTGCAAGCGCGACCTGGCGCGGGCCGAGGTCGAGCTCGAAGAGCTGCAGGGCTCGATCGGCGACCTCGAGCAGACCGTCGGGCTCGAGGAGCAGAAGCTGAAGCGCGGCGTCAAGCTGCTCGACGGCGACGGCAACGGTTCGGTCGCGCTGGCGGCCGACTTCGGCGCGCGCCGCCGGGTCAACCTCGACCTGCAGCGCACCAAGGACTCCTACGTCAACAACATGGCGATCCTGAAGACCAAGCGCGCGCTCGTCGAACGGCAGGCGCGGGCGGTCGAGGCCGCCAAGCAGAAGCTGATCGCGGTCCGCAGCGAGCGCGAGAACCTCAGCGACCAGATCCGTTCGCTCAAGACCCAGCAGCGCGAGATCGAGGCGATGACCGCCAACAGCAGTCGCTTCGACCTCGACAGCACGGCGCTGAGCCAGGCCAAGGAAGTCATCACGACGGTGCGCAAGCGCCTCGACGTCACCCAGCGCATGCTCGAGAACGAGATGCTCTGGAACGGCGAGGACCCGAACGCGGTCGCGATGGAGCGGCGTGACATGGTGCAGGAGATCCACGAACTGTTCGCCGAGCCGGCCGGCTCGGGTGGCCAGGTGATCGATCTGCACTCGGAGGTGCACGGCGCGGTCCACCGCAGCCGGTGAGACCCGGGGCATGACGCGGGTGTCGTCGGGAGAAAGCGACATCCGAATGGCGAACGGCGCGGCGGGCGGGGGCCCGGCGCGCCGTTCGTCGTTTGGTGGGGGTGCGATCGGCCGTCATCCCGCGAGTTCGGCCTGGAGTCGCGTGAGTTCCGATCGGTACCGTCCGTAGTTCATCGCCGCGATGAGCTCGCGGGCGACGGAGAGGGTCGCGCCGGCGTCGGCTCGTTCGCCCGCGGCGAGTTGGCAGCGCGCGCGTTCGAGTGCCACGTCGGCCTCGAAAAGGCGAAGATCGTGTCGCCGGCAGAGCTTCTGCGCCGCGTCGAGGTCTTTCATCGCACTCGACAGGTCATCCGCGAGGCGGTGGAACGTCGCGCGTGCGAGCAGACCGCGTGGAATCTCGTCTTCGTTGCCGGCCTTTCGTAGATGACTCAGGGCATCCCGGAGATGCGGTTCCGCAGCCTCTCGATTCGTCGGTTCCGTCGCCATGTAGGCGCGCGCGAGAGTCAAACTGTCCAACGCGATCTCCAGCGGACGTGCACGCATCGTTGCGATACGGAGCGCGTCGTGCGCGCGCTGCAGGACCTCCGGTACTCTCCTCTCCGCGAGCAGGAGGTCGCAATACCAGAAGCCCTGCACGGAGTACAGGTGACGATAGCCGGGCGAAGAGCTGCTCTGCTGGCGTTCCGCTTCGATGAAGAGCTGTTCGGCTTCGTCGCTTCGTCCCAGTTGGTGAAGGACGTTCGCGAGATACGTTCGCTGTCCGAGCATCTGGAACCAATCCTCGCTCACGTCTGCATGTGCGACGGCTTGCCGGGCCATCTTCTCGGCGACATCGAGCCGACCGAGGTTCAGGTAGATCTCGCT
>JAGQRB010000780.1 GCA_020425925.1 Planctomycetota bacterium | reverse complement strand
TGTGGGAGGCGCAGTTCGGCGACTTCTGCAACGGCGCGCAGATCCAGATCGACCAGTTCCTCGCCGCCGGCGAGGCGAAGTGGCGCCAGCAGTGCGGCCTCGTGCTGCTGCTGCCGCACGGCTACGACGGTCAGGGTCCCGAGCACAGCTCGGCGCGACTCGAGCGCTTCCTGCAGCTCTGAGCCGAGAACAACCTGCGCGTCGCCAACCCGACGACCGCCGCGAGCTACCACCACCTGTTGCGCGCGCAGGCGCTCGACGAGCACCGCAAGCCGCTCGTCGTGATGACGACCAAGAGCCTGCTGCGCCAGAAGGAGGCCGGCTCGAGCTTGCAGGAGCTCGCCGAGGGCCGGTTCGAGCCGGTGCTCGACGATGCCGGCGTCGGGCCCAAGCAGGTCCGCCGCGTCGTCTGCTGCTCGGGCAAGGTCTACTACGACCTCGTCGCCGGCCGGACCGAGCGCAAGGACGCCGAGACGATCGCGCTGGTGCGCGTCGAGCTGCTCTATCCGTGGCCGGCGAGCGCGTTCGCGGCGCTGCGCGGCAAGTATTCGAACGCCGAGTTCGTCTGGTGCCAGGAAGAGCCGGCGAACATGGGGGCGTGGACGTTCGTGCGCGACCGCTTCGAGTGGCTTGCGTATGCCGGCCGGCCCGCCGCGGCGAGCCCGGCGACCGGTTCGCTGCAGCGCCACAAGGCCGAGCAGAAGGCGCTGGTCGAGCGGGCGCTCGGCTAGAGGAACGGCCGGAACGGCGTTGCCGCGACCCGCGGCGGCTTCGCCGCGCCAATCGCACCACGCGCGCCTCGACAAATCAGCGGATTCGCGTGCGTTTGTGTGCCGCACCTGACACGACAATTCCATCGAGGCTTCGAGGCAGGCCTTTTCGGCCGGTCCTCCAGCGGGCGCCCGTCGTCACGCTCGAGCTTGGTGAGCGCGAGTGTGCACGACGGGGCGGCCGAACTGGCCACGCCCGGCGGGCCGCGATAAACGTGACGGCCATGCAGACGCCACTCGCAGTCGGGGTCATGACGCTGCTCGCGTTCTCCGGAGGATTCGCGCTCTGGTCCGACGGCAGAGCGTCGGCTCCGTCGGCCTTGGTTGCGGGCGACGAGGCGAGCGCACGCGCGGCCACGACCTGGCTCGAGGCGCTCGGTCCCGAGCTGCGCAGCAAGGCGCAGCGACCGCTCGCCGACGCCGAACGCACGGTCTGGAACTTCGTGCCCGGGCGCTATGCCGGCGCCGAGCTCGGCACGCTCGACGCGCACCAGCGCGAGCTCGCGCTCGACGTGCTGCGCGCGATGCTCAGCGCCGAGGGGTTGCAGAAGACGCTCGCGATCGTCGCGCTCGAGAACGTGCTGAAGGAGCTCGAGACGCGCGCCGGCCAGGACGCTTCGCATCGCGATCCCGAGCGCTATGCGCTGCTCGTGCTCGGCGAACCGTCGCCTGCGGCGCCGGGCGGCGGCACGTTCGCGGTGCGGTTCCAGGGCCACCATGTCTCGCTGCAGGTGCAGGTCGACGGCGGCAAGGTGGTCGGCCACACGCCGCAGTTCCTCGGCAGCAACCCGCACGAGCAGACCAGCGGCGCGCACCGCGGCGAGCGTGTGCTCGGGGCCGAGGAGGACCTCGCGCGCGCGCTGATGCTGCTGTTCGACGAGCAGGCGCTCGGCAAGGTGCAGATCAGCGCGACCGCGCCGGCCGACGTACTGCTCGGGCCGGCCAAGCCGCCGTCGGCGCTCGGCGACCGCCGCGGCCTGCCGTGGACCGAGATGAACGCGGTGCAGCAGGGCGTGCTGTGGCGCCTGATCGAGGAGTACGCGCACATCTGGCACGGTGAGCTCGCGGACCGCGCGCTCGCGGGCGTGCGCGATCAGCTCGACAGCGTCTGCTTCGCCTGGGCCGGCGGCCGCCAGCGTGGCCAGGGCCACTACTACCGGATCCACGGCGAGCACTTCGCGATCGAGTACGACAACACCCAGAACGGCGCCAACCACGTGCACACCGTCTGGCGCGACTTCGATCACGACTTCGGTGGCGAGCTGTTCGAGCGCCACCTGCGCGAGCAGCACGGGCGCTAGCAGGCGCGGCGGGCCAGGTGGAAAGGTCCCATTCTTGCCCCGGACGAAAGCCGGCGGGATTCCTCGCACTTCGGTCGCCCTCCGGCGTATAGCCGCGCGCATGAATCCGAATCCGATCACGCTCCTCGCCTTCCTCGCCATGCCGATGCTCGCGGCGCAGGACGCTGCCGAGCCGCAGAAGCCCGTCTGGCAGGCCGATTTCGACGTCGCTGCCGCGGCCGCCAAGAAGGCCGGCAAGGACCTGTTCGTCGACTTCACGGGCTCGGACTGGTGCATCTGGTGCAAGCGCCTCGATGCCGAGGTCTTCGAGCACGACGAGTTCCTCGACTACGCCGGCAAGCACCTCGTGCTCGTCAGTCTCGACTTCCCGCGCAGCAAGGAGGCCAAGGCCAAGGTCCCGAACCCGGAGCGCAACCAGGAGCTGCAGCAGCAGTACGGCGTCGGTGGTTTCCCGACCGTGTTGCTGATGACGCCGGACGGCGAGGTGTTCGGACGCACCGGCTACCAGGAGGGCGGCCCGGCGAAGTACGTCGAGTCGCTCGAGACGATGCGCACCGAGGGCAAGAAGACCCTGCAGGAGGTCAAGGACCTGGTGGCGAAGTTCGAGTCGGCCGAGGGGCCGGCACGCGCGGCGGCGCTCGAGCTGGCGATCGAACGGTTGGCGACGATGCAGAGCGACACGATCGGTGTCGATGTGCTCGCGACCGTCGTCGAGCACGGCGCCGAGAGCGCGGACGTCGCGCTGCAGGAGCGCTCGATCAAGGCGCTGCTGGCCTCGGGCCAGGCCAGCCCGTCGGAGCAGGAGAAGGCGATGGCGCTCGATCCGAAGAACGAGAAGGGGCTCTACGAGCTCGTCGTCGACAGCAAGATGCACTCGGTTACCGACGATGCCAGCGCCAAGGCGTTCCTCGCCTCGCTCGACGACCTGGTCGAGTTCGGCGCCAAGGACGAGAAGCGCTTCGAGGCCATGCTGATGAACGCGTCGCGCTGGTCGTTCGGCCCGCTCGGCAACAAGGAAGGCGCCAAGAAGTACGCCGAGCTGCTCAAGGAGCACGCCGCCGATCCCGAGAAGTACGCGCAGCTGTTCGAGCAGATCCTCGGCAAGGGCTGAGGATCGGATCCGCCGCCGTCAGCGCGGCGGCTCGCCGACGAATGCCGCCGCCGCCGCGATCGCGTGCGCCAGGTGGCCCTCGGCCGAGTGGCCGCTGCGCTTGCGCGGGGCCAGCGAGTGGTCGCCGTCGGGCAGCCACTCGACGGTGATCGCCGGCGACAGGTCGTAGCTGTCGACCTCGTCGGGCACGCCGAACGGGTCGCGATCGCCCTGCAGGATCAGCGTCGGGGTCGCGAGGGTCGCGAGGTGGGCGGTGCGCAGCTCGTTCGGTCGCCGCGGCGGATGGAACGGGTAGCCGAACACGACGACGGCAGCGGCGCCGAGCTCGTCGGCGAGCATCGTCGCGACCCGGCCGCCCATCGACTTGCCGGCGAGCGCGAGCCGCGACCGCCCGCCGGCGGTCGCCGCCGCGACCGCGGCGCGCAGACAGTCCTGCAGCACCGGCATGCGGTCGGGGCCGCGGCGCACGCCGGTGCGGCGGCCGTGCATGTACGGGAACTCGAAACGCGCGACGCGCAGGCCGCGGGCCGCGAGGCCGGCCGCGACCTGCTGCATCCACGGGTGATCCATGCCGGCGCCGGCGCCGTGCGCGAACACGACGGTGATCGCGGCGTCGTCCGGGCCGTCGACCGCGAGCTCGGGCGCGTTCG
>JAGQRB010000779.1 GCA_020425925.1 Planctomycetota bacterium | reverse complement strand
GCACCGGCGCGAGCTCGACCCTCGCGGTCGACGCCCCGGTGGCCCAGAACTACGTCGACGTCGCGACCGGCACCGGCACGAGCTTCGCCAATGGCGACTACATCGTGCTCGAGGACGCCGCGATGGGGCTGCGCGAGTTCCTGCGCGTGCGGCTGGTCGACGGCGATCGGCTGTGGTTCTCCTCGGCCTACAACCAGGACTACGCGCCCGGTCTCGTCAATGCCCACGCCAACGGCGCGACGGTCGACGTCGTGACGACGGCGTCGATCCCGGCGGCGAGCTACTCGCTCGACACCGCGACCGGCGTGATCACCGAGACCACCGAGTTCGGCACTGGCGAGGTCCTCGTCACCTACATGTCGGACTACGTGATCCCGGCGACCTATCCGGCGACGTTCAACGAGAGCCCCGACCTCGACCAGAGCTGGGGCGACTGGGTCGGCCTGCCGGTGCTCGACGGCACCTACACCCTCGGCTTCACCGGCGCGCGCGGCTTCGGCGTGACGGTCAGCGGTGAGACGACGACCTACCGCGAGGCCTCCGATCCGAACCCGCAGCGCCTGCTGTTCGGCAGCGCCACGAGCATCGAGCTCGTCAACCGGATCGACAGCGACGCCGGCTGCAAGAGCTGCCACGGCGACATCCAGTTCCACGGTGCGCAGCGCCGCGGCTTCGACAACTGCATCCTCTGCCACGGCCTCGCCGGCGCCGAGGACGCAGCCAACTACGTCTACCCGAGCGGTGCCGCGACGACGGGGGTCACGATCGACTTCCGCACGATGCTGCACAAGATCCACCACGGCAAGGAGCTCGCCAACGCCGCGACCTACGCGGTCGCCGGTTTCAACGGCTCGCCGCACACCTACGAGCACATCGGCTTCCCGTACCTGCCGGGCGGCACGATCAACTGCGCGTCCTGCCACGGCGCGACCAACACGGCCTGGACCGACCCGGCCGACCGCTCGCACCCGATGGCCGGCAAGGCAACCCGCGCCTGGCGCTCGGCCTGTGGCTCGTGCCACGATTCGACCGCCGCGCAGGCCCACATCGACGTCAACACGAGCCTGTTCGGGCTCGAGGCGTGCGCGATCTGCCACGGCCCGGGTGAGGACCAGGACGTCCGCGAGAAGCACGTGCCGCGTTAGCGGCACGCGCTCCCCGGTCCGCAGTCCGCACCCGTCGTCCGCGCCCAGCGCGGACGACCAGTCCCCCTCGGTCGATGATCGGCTCACACCAACCCGAGAGCGGCGGCCAGCCCGCGCCCGCTCCGCAGCACGTCTACCTGCTGTCGAATCTCGCGGGCGCCCGCAGCGCCACCGGCTCGGACGAAGGGCTCCGGCGTGAGCTCGGCGGCAAGGGCTCGAGCCTGGCCGAGATGACCGAGCTCGGCCTGCCGGTGCCGCCGGGCTTCGTGATCACCGCCGGGACCTGCCGCGCGTTCCTCGCCGGCGACGGCACGTTGCCGGCAGGCGTCTGGGACGAGGTCGAGACCGCGCTGCGCAAGGTCCAGCGCGAGACCGGGCGCCGATTCGGCGACAGCGGCAGCCCATTGCTGCTGTCGTGTCGCTCGGGCTCGCGCTTCTCGATGCCCGGGATGATGGACACGGTGCTCAACCTCGGCATGACCGACGAGGTCGCCGAACGTCTGGCGCAGGACAGCGGCGACGAGCGCTTCGCATTCGATGCGTTCCGGCGGCTGGTGCAGATGTTCGGACGCGTCGTGCTCGGCGTGCCCGAGGAACCGTTCGCCGGACTGCTGGCCGAGCGGCGCGCGGCGCGCGGCATCGGCAACGACGCCGAACTGCCGGCGGCCGACCTGCGCGAGCTCACCGACGCATTTCGGACCCTGGTGCACGAGCACACCGGTCGGCCGTTCCCGGACGACCCGCGGGTGCAGCTGCGGCTCGCGATCGAGGCCGTGTTCCGTTCATGGAACGGCAAGCGCGCGCACGACTACCGCGTCGCAACCGGCATCCCGCACGACCTCGGCACCGCGGTGACGATCGTCACGATGGTGTTCGGCAACCTCGGCAAGGACTCCGGCACCGGCGTGATGACGACGCGCAACGTGACCACCGGCGAGAACGAGTTCGAGGGCGACTTCCTCGCCAATGCCCAGGGCGAGGACGTCGTCTCGGGCACCCGCGCGACGCTGCCGATCGCCGAGCTGCGCGCCCGCATGCCGGAGATCTGGGACGAGCTGCGGCGTCACGGCCAGCAGCTCGAGCAGCACTACGGCGACGTGCAGGACATCGAGTTCACCGTCGAGCAGGGCAGGCTCTGGATCCTGCAGACCCGCGCCGCCAAGCGCACCGCACAGGCCGCGATCCGGATCGCCGTCGACCTGGCGTGGGAGCGCCGCATCACGCGCCAGCAGGCGCTGCTCCGGATCCGCCCGGACCAGGTCGACTACTTCCTGCATCCGCAGTTCGACGCCGAGGGCCGCGCCGCTGCCAGCCGCGACGGCAAGCTGCTGGCCACCGGGCTCAACGTCTCGCCGGGTGCAGCGGTCGGGCAGGCAGTCTTCGACGCCGACACCGCCGAGCAGTGGCGGAAGGACGGCAAGAAGGTCGTGCTGGTGCGGGCCGAGACGCGACCGGACGACGTGCACGGCTTCCTCGCTGCCGCCGGCATCCTGACCTCGCACGGCGGTCGCACCAGCCACGCGGCGTTGGTCGCGCGGCAGTTCGGCCGGCCCGCGGTCGTCGGCGCGCTGAGCCTCGAGATCGACGCCGCCGCGCGCACGTTGCGGGCACCGAACGGTGCGTTGATCCGCGAGGGCGAGTTCCTTTCGCTCGACGGCGGCACCGGCGAGGTGTTCGCCGGCGAGCTTCCGAGCGTCGTACCCGACATCGACGACGACCACCTGCGCCAGCTGCTCGCCTGGGCCGACGCCGAGCGCAAGGTCGGCGTGCGCGCCAACGCCGACGTGCCGCACGACGCCGCGCGTGCCCGCGCGTTCGGCGCCGAGGGCATCGGGCTCTGCCGCACCGAGCACATGTTCTTCGCACCCGACCGCCTGCCGATCGTGCAGCAGGCACTGCTCGCGAAGGACGCCACCGAACGCGCCCGACACCTGGCGGCGCTGCTGCCGCTGCAGCGCGAGGACTTCGTCGGGCTGTTCCGCGCGATGGACGGTCTGCCGGTGACGATCCGGCTGATCGATCCGCCGCTGCACGAGTTCCTGCCGGACCACGAGGAGATCCGCGAACAGAACCCGATGCTCGGCCTGCGCGGCGTCCGGCTCGCGATCCACATGCCGGACCTCGTGCGCATGCAGTTCCGCGCAATCCTCGAGGCGGCCTGCCTGTGTCGCAAGAGCAAGGTCGTCGCGCTGCCGCGCCTGATGATCCCGCTGACCGCGACCAGTGCCGAGCTGCGCATCGAGCGCGCGGTGCTCGACCAGATCGCCGCCGAAGTGATGGCCGAGCAGGGCTGCGAGATCCCCTACGCCTTCGGCACGATGATCGAGGTGCCGCGCGCCGCGCTGGTCGCCGAACGCCTGGCTGAGTACGCCGAGTTCTTCTCGTTCGGCACCAACGACCTGACGCAGACGACCTACGGCATCTCGCGCGACGACGCCGAGACGAGCTTCCTGACCGAGTACCTGCAGGCCGGCGTGATGGTCTGGAACCCGTTCGCGACGCTCGACCGCGACGGTGTCGGCGAGCTGATGAAGATGGCGCTCGCACGCGGCCGTCGGAGCCGGCCCGACCTCGAGTGCGGCATCTGCGGCGAACACGGCGGCGACCCGGCCTCGATCGCGTTCTGCGCCGAGATCGGGCTCGACTACGTCTCGTGCTCACCCTACCGCGTGCCGGTGGCACGGTTGGCAGCGGCGCACGCGGCGCTGCGATGAGGCCTCCGGGAGGCTGCACCGCTTGTCGAATCTGCCAGGTTGATTGAAAGACCTGCAGGCCGGAACGAAAGCCGGCTCGAGTCGACAACGACCCGAGCCGGGAGGTGGTGGAGAGGCGAAGTGTCAGTGACCTCGCCGTTCTTTGTGCACCGGGAGATTCGGTGCGGTGTTCGATAGCCCCACCATCGGTCACGAATGGCGTGTTCTTTGAGGTTTTGGCGCGATTCCCAACCTCCGATACGCCACTTTCGGCGTGTCAGACCCGCGGGTCGCCCGCCGACGCCCAGCATCCAGCCCGGTCGGCCGCGTCACCGCGACACCGGGCTCCGTCCGAGTCGCAGGGCGGTCGATTGAAGTAACTTCAGAATCGCAGGTTACAGCCGGGGCCCCAATGCGGCCCGGTCGAAGCCGCAGGTCGTCGCGCGCGTGTCGCCGGGCGATGCCGGATCTCAGTCGTGCGGCAACAAGGAACGCAACTCCCGCAGGCTCTCGTCCTGTGCCTCCGGTCGCACTCCCTGGGCTTTCAGAGCCGTGATACCCCGGATGCCATCGCGCACCAGGTTGCGCAGATACAGGCTCGAGTAGCCGGCGATCCGCGACTGGTCCTTGAAGCGGCCGGCCGCCTGGGTGAGCGCCGCCATGGCGCTCGCGGCGTTCTGGTAGGCCGCACCGATGGCGGCCTCACGGGCCCAGTCCGGGGCGGAAGCATCTTCGAGCAACCCGACGGCTTGACCAACGGTCATGGCGCGGGCGCTCTTGCCCGTGAAGGGACCGAAGTAGTCTCCGGCAGCCATCGAGCCCAGGCACGCGATGCCGAGCCCGAGGACCAGCGGCCAGCGCCTCCGATTTCGCTCCCTGACGCCGACCATCTTGCGATAGTCAGCCATCGAGATGTTGCCGAAGTCAATGGGTTTCATAATGGCCCACCTCGGGAGGAATGCTCGGTGCGAGCCGGGGGCGAGGGTCGGCTCGGACCGAGGGCAGTGTCACGGCCACTGCCCCTGCCGCAAAAGGGTTTCTCAAGGGATTGCGCCCGGCATGGGCCGCATCCGCGATTGCGACAGCGGCACGAACCGGCTCGGCAGGCTGCGGCTTGGCACCAAGCAGATCGCAGGTTAGTACTTCCGAGTGCGCGCCCCGCGTTCCCTGCGCCTCGACGACCAAACGGACGTCGGGCGTAGCACGGATTTTGCACGAGGAGACGGCATGAGTTCGCCTGCCGATTCGGAGAAGGTACCGTCCCAGGAGCTTTGCGAGCCACCCGATGTCGAGGGACCCGGGACCTCCGTGATCGGGCTGCGCCTGCGCTCGGCGCGCGAGCGCGCCGGACTGCTCCAGGACGACGTGTTCCAACGCCTCGGCTACCCGCCGCGATCGCTCACTCGTTGGGAGAACGGGCGGAACACGCCCACTTTCGACAAGATCATAGGCTTGGCGGATTTGTATGGGGTCTCGACCGACTGGATCGCCGGCCGGACCGACATTCGCGAGTGTGCGCGTCCCGGGATGGTCCTGGTCGACTGGGCGGCGATCGAAACCCTGGAGGAGCTGGCCGCCGCGGGTGGCGCGTTCACGGATGTCCCGTCCCACCTCGTGAGACGACCCGGTATCAAGTATGCGACCGAAGTTCCCGAACGGCCGCTCTTCCTGTCGCTCGAGGAGGCGAAAGAAGTCGACCTCCGCGTCCGCGAGTTGTGGAAACACCTGGGTGGGCAGATGCCCTGACCGGGCACCCCCCCCGGGATCACGACGGACGGGTCTCCGTCAGCTCGAGGAGACCACGACTGACCTCCGCGAGCGAGCCGAGGTCGTCCGCGTCGATTCCCAAGCGCTCGAGCGACCCCGTCTCGACCGTCATTTGCCAGCCACTGTCCGGATCGCTGCAGACCATGAGAGCGATCTGGTCCGCGACGTGGACGACGTCGGTGATGGGGTCGGTGACCAGGCCGGGATCGTGGTGGAACGTGATCGCCTGGACGATGGTCTCCGGCAGTCGCCAGCGCTTTGCCATGAGCCCGCCGACTTCGGCGTGGTCCAGGCCGAAGAGATCGCGCTCGGCGGTCATGATCCCGACGAGCGCGTGCGCAGATTCGAGCAGCTCCTCCTGACGCTCGGAGATGTGCTGGGCGATCGCGAGCTTGCCGATGTCGTGCAGCAGCGCCGCAGTGGCCACGACCGCCGCGATCGGGACGCCGGCAGACCTTCGGAGCGCCTCCGCCGCATGCGCGGCGGCACAGCAGTGACGCCAGAACTGTCGCTCGGAGAAGCCGTACTGCGGAATCGACCGGTCGAGCACATTGCGCGAGCCGACCCGAACCGCCGCCTCGAGCACGACACCGAACCCGAGCCGCACCACGGCCGAACGAACGTCTCCGACCTGCCCGCGTCCACCGTACTGCGCGGAGTTCGCGCGCCGCAGCAATCCGAGCGTCATGCCCGGGTCGTGCGAAACGCACGCGACGACCGCATCCATGTCGGTCTCCGGGTCCGCGACGAGCTCGGCGAGCCGGGTCACGGTCGGCGACAGCGGTTCGATCGTCTCGATGGCTTGCAGGATTTCGTCGTGATCGAGCATGTGCTTGGGTCCTCGCCCTACTTGCCCACTCTGACGCGTGGCCGATAGACAGTGGTCTGCCCCTTCGCGACACGCTCGAAGACCTCGGTGATCCCGAGCGTCGTCTCCGACGCTCCCAGGATCAGGAAGCCGTCCGGTTCGAGCTTGCGCGCCATCCCCTCGAGGATCTGCCGCTTCGTCGGAACATCGAAGTAGATCAAGACGTTCCGCAGCAGGATGACGTCCATCGACGGCAGCAGCGGCCATCGACCGGCCAGGTTCAGCTGGCGGAACTGCACCATGTCCTTGATCTCGGACCCGAGACGCCAGCGGTTGCCATCCTGCGCGAAGTAGCGTCGCAGCATGTCCTCGGGCAATCCGCGATTGACCTCGATCTGCGAGTAGCTCGCCGCCCGAGCCTTCTCGAGAATGTTCTCGGAGATGTCGGTGGCCCAGATCGAAACGTTCCACTGCTGCAATTGGGGGAACGTGTCGCGCAGCAACATCGCGATCGAATACGGCTCCTGCCCGGTCGAGCAGGCGCCGCTCCACAGATTGAGCGCGCGCTTCTTGGCCCGGGTCTCGAGCAACTCGGGCACGATCGAGCCGCAGAGCGCGTCGAACGGGTGGCGGTCCCGCAGGAACGAGGTCTCGTTGATCGTCATCGCCTCGACGACGCTGCGACGCACCTCCCCGTTCGGTGACGCCCTTAGCGCCTGCAGCAGCGCACCGACCGAAGCGTGGCCGTTCGCCCGCGCTACCGGGCCCAACCTCGCTTCGACCAGGTAGGCCTTGCTCGGCTCCAGCAGCATCGCCGAGTCTTCCTTCATCACCGTGCGAAGGAACTCGTAGTCCTGGTCCGTGATCGTCATGGCGTCAATTCACTGGCTCGTAACGACACGAGAACTGCGGTTCAGTCGGCGCACCGCTTCCGCGGCGAGCTCATCCAATGGCAGTACGGCGTCGGAGAGTCCGGATTCCTCGACGAACCGCGGCATGCCCCAGACCACGCAACTGGCGCGATCCTGCGTCAGGATCTGGCCGCCGGCCTCACGGATCGCCACGCAGCCGCGCAGCCCGTCCTGCCCCATTCCCGTCAGGACCATCGCGAGGATGTCGCCCCCGTACACCTCGACCGCCGAACGGAAGAGCACGTCCGCCGCCGGCCGGCAGGAGTTCTCCGGCTCGCCCTGATCGAGCTCGAGTCGTGCGAACGGACCCGAACGAACGGCGCGCATGTGGAAGTTCCCCGGCGCGAGCCAGACTTCGCCGGGCCGGATCTCGACGCCGTGCTCGGCCTCGCGCACGTGCAGCGGACAGATCTTGTCGAGCCGCTCCGCCAGGAACCTCGTGAACATCGGCGGCATGTGCTGAACGATCAGGATCGGCACGGGCAGATCCGCCGGGAACATCGGCATGAGCCTGCCGAGCGCATTCGGGCCCCCGGTCGACACGCCGATCACGATCGCGCGCACCGGCCGATTCCTGCGTTCGGTGGCGCGTTGACCTTCCGAACGCCGGGCGACGACGGGCCTGGCCGACTGCGTCAGCGCCCGGATCTTCTGCAGGAGCTGCTCGCGGACTTCCTCCGCTGCACCTTCCCCGGACCGTAGCGCAGTCGGTTTCGTGACGTAGTCGGATGCGCCGCGGCTCAACGCTTCGAGCGTCGTCGCGGCACCGTGCTCGGTCGAGGCGCTGAACATGATCACGGGCATCGAGCACCCGGCCTTGCGGATCTCGGTGATCGTCTCGAGGCCGTCCATGTCCGGCATCTGGACGTCGAGGATCACGACGTCCGGCGACTCTTCCTTGGCGCGCGTAACGCCGAGGCGACCGTTTGGCGCCGGCCGCAGCATCTCGAGATCGGCCTCGCGGCCGAGACTCTCGGTGAGGAACCGTCGACTCACGACCGAGTCGTCCACGACCAGTACCCTTACGCGCGTCATCCCTGGCTCCGTTGTCGCTTCTCCGATCCGCAGGCGGGCCGTCAGCCCCGGTTCAGCAGCGCCTGCAGGCTCGCCGCGAGTTCGGTCAGCCCGGCCGCGCCGCGCTGGGTGCTCGCCGCGCCCTGCGAGGTGTCGGTCGCCGCCTTGGCGACCCCGGTGATGTTCTCGGCGATCTCGGTGCTGCCCTTCGCGGCTTCGGAGATGTTCCGACCGATCTCGTTCGTGGTGACGGTCTGCTCCTCCACGGCGGTCGCGATCGTCGCCTGGATGTCGTTGATCCGCCCGATGATCGTCCCGATCTCGCCGATCGCCTCGACGACGCCGCTCGTGTCGGCCTGGATGGCCTCGATCTTGCGGCCGATGTCCTCGGTCGCCTTGGCCGTCTCCTTCGCGAGTTCCTTGACCTCGTTCGCGACCACGGCGAAGCCCTTGCCGGCCTCGCCGGCGCGGGCCGCCTCGATCGTGGCGTTGAGGGCCAACAGATTGGTCTGCTGGGCGATCGAGGTGATCACCTTGATGACCTGCCCGATCTCGCCGCTGCTCTCGCCGAGCTTGTTGACCGTCGTGTTCGTGTTCGTCGCGACCTCCACGGCGGTCGTCGCGATCTTCGCGGCCTCGCTCGCGTTCTTCGCGATCTCGCGGATGCTGGCCTCGAGCTCCTCGACTCCCGTGGCGACGGTCTGGACGTTGGTGCTGACCTCCTCCGCAGCAGCGGAGACGGTGTTCGCCTGCGTCGAGGTCTCCTCGGCGTTGGCAGTCATCTGCTGGCTGGTCGACGCCATTTCGCTCGCGGCCTCGTCCAGCGCCTTCGCCGTGTCGGCGATCTGCTGCTCGGCGCGCAGCTTCTCGGTGATCACCGACCACGTCACCATGGCGCCGAGGTGGTTGCCACTCTCGTCGTACACCGGGCTCACCAGCAGATCGAGCGTCTCGGGCCCGACCTGGATGTGTGCCGAGCGCGGCAGGTTCTTCGGGTCCTGCAGCAGGCGACGTTGGTGCGACGGGTCCTTGTGGAAGACGTCGATGCTCTTGCCGACCATCTGCTCGACCGTCACCGGCAGGTAGCGCTCGAGCGCCGCGAGCCGGTTGCGCGACTCGGTGTTGATATAGCGCAACACGAGGTCCCGGTCGGCGAACATCGTCGCGATCGGCATGCCGTCGACCATCGAGGCATAGCGGGTGTTCACGATCCGCTGCTGCACGGTCTTCGTGATGTCCGTCGCGAACTTCACGACCTTCACCGGCTTCCCGTCGGTATCGAGGATCGGGTTGTAGGACGCCTGGATCCAGATCTCGCGCCCCCCCTTGCCGAAGCGGCGGTATTCGCCGGCGTCGAACTGCCCACGGCCGAGGTTGGCCCAGAAGCGCTTGTAGTCCTGCGACTCCGCGTAGGCCTTGTCGACGAACATCGAATGATGACGCCCCACGACCTCGTCGAGCGAATAGCCCGTGGCGGCCAGGAAGTTCTCGTTCGCGGTGATGATGGTGCCGTCGAGTTCGAACTCGATCACCGCCTGGACGCGGTGCAGTGCCTGCACGAGTCCGCGCAGACTCGCCTGCTCGTTGGCCGAGGATTGCTCGTCGGCGATCGTCGTCATCGCTGTCATGGTTTCTCCCTCTGTGTGTGCGTAGTTGCCTTGGACGGACTCGATCTCTAGTGCTCGATCGCCTCGACGTTGGGGTCGAATTGCATCGTGTGTTGGACGTCGAGCAGCAGCAGCAGGCTGCCGTCGAGCTTGTAGACGCCCTGGACGAGCTGTTTCGCCGGCCCCTGCAGCGTCGATGGTGTGTGCTCGAACGCGTCGTCCGGCACCTCGAGCACCTCGCCGATCTCGTCCACGAGCAGGCTCACGATGTCACCCTCGGTACGGACGACGACGTTCATCGGCTGGCTGCCGGCCGGTCGGGCCGGGAGGCTGAGCCGACGGCGCAGGTCGATCGCCGTGACGATCTGACCGCGCAGGTTGATCAGGCCCTCGATGACCTCGGAGGTCAGGGGCACGTTGGTCATGTCCTGGTAGCGCAGAACCTCCTGAACGCGATCGACCTCGACTGCGAACAGGGCGCCGTCCAGATAGAAGGTACAGAACTGCGATGCCGTGGTCATTGCGAGCTGCCTGTGCCGGTTGCGATCGGGCTCTGGGCTCCGAAGTTCGGCAACGCGGCATCGAGGATGGCGTTGACGTCGAGCACATCGGTGACGCGGCGCTGCAACGTCGCAGCCCCGATGATGCCCGGACGCGAGGAGTGGCGAACGAGGTTGAGCTCGGTGTCGACCGTGTCGAGGATGCGCGCGACGACGAGACCGATCTTGCGCCCGGTTCGCGTGCGCAACACGACGACCTGGAGTCGTTCGCCGGGATCGGATTCGTCGACCGCGAGGCGGAGCACCCGCGCGAGATGCACCAGCGGCATGATCTCGCCGCGATACTGGACGACGTCGAGATCTGCCGTTCGCTCGACGGACGATACGTCGAACTCCTCGAGACGATCGACCATGGAGAGCTCGATGGCCGCGAGCGAGGTCCCGCCGGCGGAGAGCAGCAGCATGGATTTCCGGTCCTTGGAGTCCTCCTGCTCGGCCCGCGGGTCGGGAGTGGCCTGCTCGCGCTCGCCGCAGATGATGCCTGCCTTCTGGGCGAGACCGATGACGTCGAGGATCAGCGCCACCTTGCCGTCACCCATGATCGTGGCGCCGGCGAACGCGGGCAGACTCTTCAGCGGCTTGCCGAGCGGCTTCACGACGATCTCCTCGGTGTCGAGGATGCTCTCGACGACGATGCCGAATTGACGATCGTCGGCCTGGAGCACGACGATGTTGGTGGCCTCCTCGAAGGCGCCCTCGCCGGACGCCGAGCGCCGGCCCGCCGGCTCACCGAGCTCGGAATCGAGGTAGGCCAGCGGCAACAGGTTTCCGCGCAGACGGTAGACCGGCGCACCGTGAACGCGCTCGATGCGTTCACGCGCCTGAGCGCCCTCGAGGCGGACGAGCTCGAGCAGATTCACCTGCGGAATCGCGAAGCGCTGGCCACCGCTGGTGACGATCAGCGCCGGGATGATCGCGAGCGTGAGCGGGATCTTGATCTTCAGCGTCGTGCCCGTGCCGAGCACGCTGTGGATGTCGATCGTGCCTCCGATCTTCTCGATGTTGGCGCGAACGACGTCCATCCCGACCCCACGGCCCGAGACGTTGGTCACCTTCTCGGCGGTCGAGAACCCGGGAAGCGTCACGAGGTTGATGAGCTCGCGCTCGCCCATCCGGGCGACCCGCTCGGCGGACGCGAGGCCGAGGGCGATGGCCTTGTCGCGGATCCGGGCGGGATCGATACCCCGACCGTCGTCCGAGACCTCGATGTTGACCTGGCCGCCCTCGTGGAACGCGCGCAGCAGGATGCGGCCCTCGGCGGACTTGCCGAGTTCGCGCCGGACCTCGGGTGGCTCGATCCCGTGGTCGACCGCGTTGCGGATCGCGTGCGTCAGGGGGTCCTTGATCGACTCGAGGATCGTCTTGTCGAGCTCGGTGGCCCGTCCCTGCATCTCGATCCGGACTTCCTTGCCGCACGTCAGCGCGAGGTCACGGACGACGCGAGGGAACTTCGTCCAGACGTTCCCGATCGGCTGCATTCGCGTCTTCATGACGCCTTCCTGCAGCTCGGTCGTGACGAGGTTGAGACGCTGCGAGGTGCCGATGAAGCTCGGCTCCTCCTGGTTCGCGGAGAACTGCAGGATCTGGTTGCGCGTCAGCACCAGCTCCCCGACGAGATTCATGAGCTTGTCGAGCAGCGCGACGTCGACACGGATCGACGTCTCCGCGGCCGAGTGCCGCACCGCCTCGTGCGCCGGCGCCCCGCCACCGCTCGCGTCGCCGGCAGGCGCGACGTCGGTTTCCGCCGGCGACGACGGCACGTCGCCGGGGCTCGCTTCACCGACTGCCGTCGGCGATCCGTCGTTCTCCGACGACAACGCGTCGAGCCTCGCGACGAGCCGGCCGTAGTCGGCTTCGCCTTCGTTCTGCTCGCGCTCGAGATGGCCCAGGATCTCGCGGATCGCGTCGGCCATCGCGAGCAGAGCGCTGGTGCCCTCGGCATCGAGCCGCTTCTTTCCCGCGCGCAGCAGGCTCAGGAGATTCTCGCCAACGTGCGCGATCGCCTCGAGCTTCGCGAGCGACAGAAAGCCACTCGAACCCTTGATCGTGTGGATCGTGCGGAAGACCTGATCGAGGACCTCCGAGCAGTGCGGGTCCTGTTCGAGCTCGATGAGGTCCTTGTCGAGTTGATCGAGACCCTCGGTCGCCTCGACGACGAACTCCTTCAGGATGTCCTCCAGGTCGTTCATGGGTTGCACCACGGATCAGCTCGCCGGGACGACGAGGGGCGAGGGTTCCCGGAGCCGGTCCGCAGGCGAACGATCGGGCCCCACGGCTCGGGCCCGCCGAGTTGGCTCGGCAGTTCGGTCGGTTGCCGGGCCAACCCGCGGGCGGGGTCGTCGTCGTCGCTTCGGAACCTGGGCATTCTCCCCTCCAGGGAGCCACAATTGGCTTCTTGAGTATCGGAAACCCCCATGGATGACTTGAGCCGAGTGATTCGACAAGCCACTCATGGCTCCCTGGAAGTCCGGGTATCCTGCCGCGGTGACCGCGGACGCAGCGCGGTCCGGGCGTGAGCACAACAGCTCTCCCGCCTATCATCCGGCCGAGGAGGCTTGTGTATGCACCCCATCGCTCTCGCGTGTGTTCCCCTCACGCTCGCCTTCGCGGCGGCCCTGCCCGCGCAGGACGCGCCGCAGATCGTCTCGCTGTCGCCGGCGAACGGCGCAGTCGACGTCGACCCCGGCATCAAGACGCTGACCGTCGTCTTCGACCGCGCGATGGGCGGCGGACGCTCGGTGGTCGGCGGCGGGCCGAACTTCCCCACCCTCAAGGAGGTGCGCTGGAAGAACCCCAAGACGTTCGAGATCGACGTCGAGCTGCAGCCGGATCACGACTACGCGATGGGCCTCAACAGCCAGACCTTCACGAACTTCCGCAGCACCAAAGGCGTGATGCTCGAGCCGGTGCGTTGGAGCTTCACGACGCTGCCGGCCGAGCTGCCGGATCAGAAGAACCAGAAGCAGCGCAACAAGAACGCGTGGAAGGCGGTGCAGAAGGTGCTCGCCGCGAACTACTCGTACTACGACCGCGTGGTCGACGACTGGAAGAAGGTCACGAAGGCGGCGGAGAAGGACGTGCTCGCCGCCCCCACCGACGCGGCCTGGGCGCGCGCCGTCGCCGGCATGCTGGCGCCATGTGAGGACCTGCACATGTCGCTGCGGCTCGGCGAACGGTTCTTCGGCACCGCTTCGCGCGCGATCGACCCGCTGTTCCGCCGCGATCAGATCGGCAACTACGTCGACGTCGAGCCGGCCGGCAACGACAACGCCCTCGTCGGCCGCACCGAGGACGGCATCGGCTACCTGATGATCGCGAGCTGGACCGCGAGCGTCGACCTCGACGCCGTCGAGCAGGCGCTCGCCAGACTCACCGACTGCAAGGCGATGGTGATCGACGCGCGCCCCAACGCCGGCGGTGGCGAGGACCTCGCGCTGCGTATCGCGGCGTGGTTCGTCGACGGCAGGAAGGTCTACGCCAAGAACCGCTACCGCGTGCGCGCCGGCGACAACGGCTTCGGCCCGGTGCTCGACCGCGAGATCGTCGGCAACAAGGACACCGAGAAGCAGATCCGCGGCCCGATCGCGCTGCTCACGAGCCGCTACTGCATGTCGAGCAACGAGGCGTTCGTGCTGATGATCCGGCAGGCGCCCGACTGCGTGCAGATCGGCCAGCCGACCTACGGCAGCAGCGGCAACCCGAAGCCGCACGATCTGCCCAACGGCGCCACGATCGTGCTGCCGAGCTGGCAGGCGATGCGGCCCGACGGCACGTGTTTCGAGGGCGAGGGGATCGCGCCCGATGTCACGGTGGAGGCCGACGCAGCGACGTTGAAGAGTCGCGATCCGATCCTCGAGAAGGCACTCGAGCTGCTGCGCGACAAGATCGGGAAGTAGGCGGATTCACTGCGGCGCGAGCACGACGCGGGCGGCGGTGCCGCTGCGCACGGTGAGAGGTTCGCTACCGAGCTTGCCGGCAGCCACCGAGACCCGGACCTCGACAGCGGCCGGCAGGAACAGGCGCAGGACGCCACCCGAGTCGCTGCGCGCGACACGGGCGAGCCCGTCGACGACACGGCGCGCGATTTCGACGCGCAGCCGATCCCGCGACACGTTGCCCGGCCGTGCCCGAGCGGTTTCGTGGACGATCAGGCGCGCGTTCGCGACCGGGCTGCCGTCGGCGGCCACCGCATGCACTTCGAACCGCTCCATCGGAGCGAGTCGGATCGGCAGTTCGCCGTCCTCGACGTCGTCGAGCGCCACGATGGCGGCCTCACGGCCGGTCGTGACGAACAGGGCACGGGCGGGCTCGAAGCCGCGGATCCGCGCACGACCGAGCTTGTCCGACGCGACCACGTTCTCCCAGGTCACGGAACCGTTCGCGAAGGCGACGAGGGCAACCGCCGCCGCTGCCGGATTGCCGCCGGCGCCGAAGATCTGCAGATCGAACGTCGACAGATCGCCGGCGTCGATCTCGACGACTTCGCCGCCGTCGAACGACGGCCCGACCAGAATCTCGGGGACCACGCCGCCGACGGCGAACCGCGGGACCAACGAGCCGCCGGCCGCGGGCACGAGCCAACTCGCGGTCGCCGTTCGCACGGGGCGCAATGGGATCGGGTCCGGGCCGGTCCGGCCGAACTCGACGGCCAGCAGCTCGAGCGCTTCGGATCGCTCGCAACCGACGACCCGAAGTTCGGCCGCAGCCTGTTCGGACAGAACGAACCGCAGGCCCCGTCGGACGCTGTGCGCCTGCGAGCAGAAGCCGATCCTGCTGGCCCGGACGGCGATCTCCATGTGACCGCGGTACTCGAGCAGGACATCGGCGCGGCCGCGCTCATCCGTGACCGCGCCGCTGAAATCGGCGAACGATCCGTCGTCGAACAGCCGAACCAGCGGGCCGCGACCAATCCCGAATTCGACCCGCGCCCCGGCGATCGCGGCGCCTTTCTCGTCCGTGACGTGGAACTCGAGCGGCCACGGCGTCGAGAACTTCATCGCACCCGAATCCTGGAGCCCCGGCTCCGTCGGGACCGGCCGGATCGCGAGCGGTCGCCCCCCGGCGTCGGCGAGCGCGAGGAAGCCGTCGGTCGGCGGCCCTGCCGGCAGCACGACCGGGCCGTCGCGCAGTTCGGACAGCCGATGCCACACCGCCTGACCCGCAACCGGGCGCCACTGCAGCGAGCGCGCGCCGTACTCGCGCCACGCCTCGGCGCCGGCGACCTCGAGCGTGCGCGGCGCACAGGGAAACTCGACCACGAGTTCGAACACCGAACCGACGCCGGCGAAGAGATTGGGCAGGCTCACGGTGGCGGAGCCGTCCCCGGCGTCGATCCGAACGGCCCAGGCGGCGTAGACCCGGCCGTCGACGAGGTCGACGCGCGCGCGACCGAGTTCGTCCGTCGTCGCCGTGACGACGTCGACCTCGCCGGCCGCCGCGGGTTGCGGCGTGAAGACACAGGTCACCAGCGCCCCCGGAGTCCGTTCCCCGTGAGCGTCGACGACGGTCGCGAAACACGGGCTGCGAGACTGCGCCGCGAGCCCGGTCAGCAGGCCGACGGTCGCCCCCAACGCAGCCGAGAGTACGCGAGCGCCGATCATTCGTCGCGAACCACCACCCGAACACTCGCGTCCGGTTCGAGTGCGAATCGCTCGCTCTTGCGCGCGCCGACGTGGATTTCGAGTCTGGTCGAGAAACCGGGACCGAGACAGGCGGGAAACCGCAACTCGCCGTGGACGTCGCTGCGCGCCGTCGCGGCGTAGCGCTCGCAGAGCCCCATCGCGACCTGGCGCCACTGCTGTTCGAGACCGATCCCGGATGCCGCGACGAACCGTCCTTCGGCGAAGAACGCGCGCGCACCGGCGACCGGCGCGCCATCCGTGTCGCGCACCTCGACGCGCATCGTCGGGATCGGTTCGAGGGTGAGCCGGAGCTCGCCGCCCGTCTCGGCGGTGGCGAGCGCGAGCGCGTGCTCGGACCCGTTCGTCGCGTAGACCCGGTACGGTCCGGGCGGCAGACGCACCCGGGCGCGGCCGGCGAGATCGGTCGCGACGACGCCACTCCAGGACAGGTTGGTCGGGCCGCCGGACGGCAGGCCGACCGCGATCGCCGCCGGCGCGAGCCCACCCGCGGCGTCGACGACCTCGACTTCGAACCGGCGAAGTGCATCCAGATCGACCGTCTCCCGCCCGTCCGGAGCGACGACCCGTTCCGGTACGACAACGGTCGGAACACGCTCGTCACACGCGATACGCAGCCAGAATCCCCGCGGCCCGCTCGGAACGGACCAGCGCGAGGGACCGAGTCGCGTCATCGTCGGCTGGTCGCTGAACGCGGTCGCGCGTCCCTTCGCGAGCTTCAGCTCGAACACGCTGCAAGCGCCGACGTGCATCGAGGCGTCGAGACCGCGAATCGTGAGCTCGGTCGACACCGGTTCCGCGAGCGTGACCTCGACCGGCCCGGGCCCGCCGACGAGCACGCCGGCGATCCGGGCGCCGGCGCGAACGCGCAGCAGCAGCGGCCTCGCCGTCCGGTTGCCACCCGCGTCGAACCTCCAGGGCTCGGGGCAGAGACCGCGAAGCTCGCCGCGCGCATCGGTTGCGCCGAGGTCGCGCGCGAGCCAACGCCTTCGAGCCGTCGATTCGAGGAGTCGCAGCGTCGATCGACCGGGGCTCACGGGATACTCGACGGCAGCACCCGCAACCGGGGCGCCTTTCGCATCGCGAACCGTCAACACGAAGGCCATCGGTCGAGGCAACCGGACCTCTCCATCCGCGCCCTCCTCGACCGCCGCCGCGACGAGGAAGGCGCCGGCCGCATCGACCACCGCGAGGCAGCCGGGCGAGGGCGGGCCGGGTGGCAGCAGGACCTCGTCGTCTGCCGGCAGCGGTAGTTCGGCAGCGGCGTCCTGACCGGCGACGGCGAACCACCGGATCGCGACGCCACCCGTCTCGCGCCATTCGGTGAGTCCGTCGATCCGGACGTGCCGAGGCGCCGCGCGCGCGATCGCGCGGAGCTCGAGCACGCGGCCGGACGAGACGAGATCGTGCGCGGCCGTGACCGGTCGCGTGCCGTCCGGCCCCGGCGGACCAACGCCCCATGCCTCGTAGAGCCGGCCGACGACGACGTCGCAACGCGCGCGGCCACGCTCGTCGGTGGTCGCGGTGACGATGTCGGTGTCACCGAGCGACACCAGGTCCGGGGTGAACGCGCAGGTCACCGCGGCACCCGCGATCGGCGCGCCGGCCGCATCGACCACGGTCAGGAAACACGGACTGCGCGCCTGGGCGAGCCCCGCCGAGGTCAGCAACAGTGCCAACCCCAACCCGCACAGCGTCCTCACTTGCCGCTCTTCTGCTCGGCGACCTCGAGCCACTTCGTCAGCGCCGCGTCGAGCTCCGGCCCACCGTGACCCTTGTGCCGGATCACGCCCTCGTGATCGATCACGTAGACCGTCGGCCAGCCGGTGACGTTCCACGCCTTCGCGATCGGGCCGCGCGTGCCGTCCGGACCGTTCCAGAAGCTGCGCCAGGTGATCTGCTCGGCCAGGAGCCGCGGCCGCAGCGCCGCCAGGTCCTTGTCGCTGTTGACGCCGAGGATCACGAAGGGCCGGTCCTGCCAGTCTTCCACGAGCGACCGCTCGTGCGGGTACATCGCCCGGCACGGGCCTCACCAGTCGCCCCAGAAGTCGAGCAACACGACCTTGCCGCGATAGTCGGAGAGCTTGAACGCGATGCCGTCGAGGTCCTCGCCCGCGATCTCGGGTGCCACGCAGCCGGGTTCGAGCCGCTCGGCCTCGTCGAGCAACCGCGCCGCGAGATCGTGCAGCGACGCACCATCGGCGTTGTCGAGCGACTCGAGCAGCGCGAGCGCGTCGCGCAGGTCCACCAGCGCCTGCGCCCGCAGCGCGGCATTGGTCGCGACCGCGCGCGTGCCGACGTACATCGCCGCCCGCGTGAAGTGCGCCTGCGCGCGCACGGCGAGGTCGTCGTTCTCGGCGAGCACTCGATCGAGCCAGGCGCGCGAGCGTTCGACGCCGAACGCCTGCTTGAGGCCGCCGATCCGCGCGACCGCGAGCCGAATGCCCGGGCTGCCGACGTGGTGCTCGACCAGCGTCGCGATCGAACGCTGCGATACGTCGATCGGCGCGCGCTGCACCAGCCAGACGAGATACGGCACCGCGCGCTCGCTGCCCGCGAACGCTTCGGCGCCGGCGAGGAACCGCGGCACGAACGTCGCCTCCGGCCGCTCGCCGACATCTCGTCCGGCGCGGCGGGCTTCGTTCCATTCGCGCTGGGCGGCGGTGAACTCGCTTTCGAGCTGCGCGGCCGCGGGGATCGCGGCGGGTTCCTGCGCCGGCAGCGGGAAATGGAACGTGAGGCCGAGAGCGGCGACGAACGGAAGGCGCGACGTTCGCATCGTGCCAGCGTAGCGCGACGGCTCGTCGCGGTCGCGTCAGGGCTGCTGCAGCAGCTCGCGGCAGCGGTGCAGGGCGTCTTCGAGGTAGCGTGCGGCGGCATCGCCCGGCGCGCCGGCGGCGGCGAGTTCGGTCGCGGTCGCGATCGCCGACGTGAAGCCGTCGGTCGTCCAATGCCCGACCGCGAGCGGCGGTAGCGCGCTGGCGTCGTCGGGTGCCGGGTAGGGCGAACAGTAGAAGTAGGGCTGGTCGAAGAACCCGTCGCCCGGTGACAGGCCGAGACCGATCGACACCGCGCCGTCGTCCGACAGCGGCAGCAGCGCGCCGAGGTCGAAGTGGTGCGGCCAGACGCGCGACGGTGCCGAAACCGAGTCGAACAGCGCCTGCGCGTTGCCGAACCAGGCCGCGAGCTCGGCGAGCTCGGCTGCGGGTGGCTTCGCGAACGCGCCGTCGGTCGCGAGCGGGCTCGCCGGGAAGTCCGGATATTCGCGCCGCGCGACCGGTCGTGACAGGGTCACGGCGATCCACGCCAGCGCGCCGTCGACGGTTTCACCGGCGAGCGGTCTGCTCGCGACCGAGCGGTCGCCGTCGCGCAGCACGAGCGTGAACGTCTCGATGTCGAGGTGCAGGCGGTGTGAGGTTGGGAGATCGCGGGTCGCGAGCGAACGGAACGCGGGCTCGAAACCGAGATTCGTGTGGCTGTCGTCTTCGACGGGCGGCAGCACGGAGTGCGCGGTCGAGCCGAGCACGTAGGCGCCGTAGTGCAGCTGGAGGCGGGCGGAGGTGAGCGAGTCGGGTGGGATTCGGCCGGTGGGCTGCCAGTTCATGTTCACAGCGGCTGAGGGTGACGAACGTGCCCGTGATACGCGTGGCTCCTCGAACGTCTCACCAATCCTGCGCCAAACAACGAAAACCCGCTCAGCAGCGCGGCTCCGCCTCGGCGACCCCCGCTCAGCTCTCGCGCACCCCCGCCGGCCGCTGCGCCCACTCCTTCTTGAAGCAGGGATTCGCCACCAGCACATCACACGTGCGACACACCTCGGGGTAGTCCTTCGCGTTCATCCGCCGCCGGAACTCGCGGTACTTCTCGCCGTTCCAGATCTCCTGCATCGGCTGCTCGTTGACGTTCCCCATCAACAGCTCGCGCGGCCCGCGGCAGCACGGATAGACCTCGCCGTTGGGCTCGATCTTGACGTAGTTGGTCGCCATCGAGCAGAAGTGCGGGAAGCGTTCGCGCACCTCGTCCAACATGATCGACAGGATCTCGGGCGAGATCTCGCGCACCATCGGCGCCTGCGTGACGACGTTCCGTCGATACGGGTCGTCCATGTCGACGTGGAAGATCAGACCGCGTTCGCGCGCACGGTCGCAGGCGCGGTCGATGCAGGCGACGATCTCGGCCTCGGAGAACGCGGCGAAGACGTTCTGGTCGCGACAGCGCTCGGCGTTGTCGAGCATCGGCTGGATCCGGAGATCCGAACGCGACTCGACGGCACCGAGATCGGCCAGGAAGTCGACGAGCTCGTGCAGGTGCTCGACGTTGTCCTTGACGAGCACGGCGACGAAGCCGAGCGGCACCTTGAGCTCGGTGGCGGCCGCGATGACCTCCTTCATGTTCGCGACGACCTGATCGAAGTCGGCGCGCGCGCGCAGCATCTCGAGCACCTCCTTGCGCGGGCTGTCGAACGAGATCCAGAGCTTGTGGATGCGATCCGCCATGTCCCGGAACTTCGCGCCGTTGAGCAGCGTCGCGTTCGAGTACATGTTGAGGTAGACCTCGTGCTCGCGGCACTTCTGCACCACCATGCGGATGTTCGCGAGCATCGGTTCGGACAGCGCCGAGGGCGTCCAGACCGTCATGTCCGGCAGAATCTCGTCGAGCAGCTTGACGGCGTCCTCGGTCTTCATGACCTCGACCGGCACGCCGTCGGCCTGCGCGCACATGATGCAGCGCAGGTTGCAGACGTTGTTGGGGGCGAATTCGAGCCAGGCCGGCTTGCTCGACCAGACCTCGGCCTCGGTCGCGAGGTCGGCGACGATCGAATAGTAGTTGCGGAGCTCGCGGGCGATCTTGCTCATGCTGCGGTGACCTCGGATCCTAGCCCATCGACCACCGCCCCGCCGCGCCTTTGCGGAACGGCCGCGCGCCCCGATGGCCGACCCGCAGGCGGTTAGAACCTCACGACGCCGATGACAACGCCGAAAGCCGACGACGCCACGATCGCTCACGCCCTCGCCGGGTTGCCGGGATGGCAACGGAGCGGCGACGAACTCTGCTGCACCTACCGGTTCGGGGCCTTCGCCGTCGCCGTCGAGTTCACCGCTCGCATCGCCGCAGTCGCCGAGCAACGACAGCACCACCCGGAGTGGACCGTGCGCCACCGCGAGGTCGAAGTCGCGACCACGACGCACGATGCCGGCGGCCTGACCGGCCGTGATCTCGAACTCGCCGCAGACATCGCCGCCGTTGCCACCGACCTTGCGGGCGAGACGGCGCACAGTAAGCACGACCGCGCCGAGCGGGCCAAAAAGCGCAGTTGACCGGCCGCCTGCCCATGCGACAATTCTTCCTGTCCTCCCCCTTATCCCCGCCATTCGGCAGGAACCCATGCAGCTGACTCGACTCGTTGCGGCCGCCACGCTGGCCGCCCTCCCCGTTCTTTCCCAGGATTGTCTCTTCATCCAGAACTCGCCGCCCGGCACCGACCTCATGCTCGGTGACGACGACACCCGCGTGATCGCGCTGCCGTTCGCCTTCCCGTTCAACGGCGTGAACTACTCCGGCATCACCGTCTCTTCGAACGGCTTCGTCTGGATGAACATCAACACCGACAGCGACCTGTCGGATTCCGAAGCCGAGCTGCTGTCGCAGGGCCCGCGCATCGCGGTCGGCTGGGACGATCTCAACCCCAACTCGACGGCGCTGCCGGCCGGCGGCGGCGTGTTCTACAACGAGACCGCGACGCAGGCCTCGATCGTCTGGAAGGACGTCCCGCGCTTCGGCAGCACGACGATCTTCGCCAACATGGAGCTCGTGCTGAACTCGACGGGCTTCATCTACCTGCACTACGAGAGCTCGCACGGCATGAGCACCGACCAGAGCATCACGGGCATCTCGGCCGGCAACGGCGCGCTCGCGAACCCGCTCGACCTCTCCGCGCTGCCGAGCTCGCCGAGCCCGGTGATCCTCGGCGCGACCGGCTACGAGGTCTTCGCCGCCAGCACGTTCGACCTCGCCGGCACGACGACCCTGCTGCTGCCGACGAGCCCGACCGACTACCTCGCCCAGTCCGTCACGCTGCCGCCGTGCGCGCCGCAGCCGGGCCCGAACCTCCCGAACTACGACGCCAGCACCACGCCTTACGGCTCGGGCTGCCCGGCGATCCCGACCGGTCCCTGGTACGAGCTGTTCGCCGGCTCGACGATCGATCTCAGCAACACCAGCTGGCTGCTCGTCGCGCTCGGCAGCAACAACTACGCGGTGGTCCCGGGCGGCGGTTTCGACACCAGCTACACCGCGGCCGACGCGATCACGCTCACCGACGACTCGCAGCTGAACGTGTCGTTCGCGGCGATGGGCAGCTTCCCGTTCATGGGCGCCTCGCTCACCTCGACCGACATCGTCTCGAACGGCTACTTCTGGATGACGCCGAACGCGTCGAACGCCTACGCCCCGATCGCTGCCGACTTCGCGTCGCTGAACCCGCGCGTCGCGCCGGCCTGGATGGACCTCAACCCGGCCGGCGGCGGCATGGTCTACTGGACCCAGACCGCCAACTTCTGCATGGGCACCTGGGAGAACGTCCCGACGTTCGGCAACACCGGAACGGCGATGAACACGATGCAGTGCAAGTTCTTCCCGAACGGTGACATCGAGTTCAACTACATGTCGGTGCTCAACAACGCGACGCTCGCCAACGAGGCGATCGTCGGCATCAGCGGCGGCGCGTCGTCGCTGACCGGCCCGATCGACGTCTCCGGCTCGACCGGCGCGACGTTCGACATCACGCCGAGCACGCTGCCGAACCCGATCAGCCTCAGCACCAACGATCCGATCCTCGGCAACAGCTGGGACATCACGACGGTCGACGTTCCCACCGGCGGCCTGTTCGGCGCGACGCTGATCGGCTTCAGCCAGCTGAACATCCCGCTCGCGGGCTTCGGCGCTCCGGGCTGCTTCCAGTACGCCGACAACGTCGCCGTGTTCTTCAACACGCTCAGCGGCGCGCAGACGTTCACGAACTCGATGCCGATCCCGCTCGACATCCAGTTCGCCGGTCTCGGCCTGACGACCCAGGCCGCGGCCTACGTCCCGGGCATCAACCCCCTCAACGCCGTCACGTCGAACGGCGTGCTCGGCGTCCTCGGCCTCTGAGCCGAGAAGCCCCTCGATAAGAGGGCCCCTCGCCCGCAGCCGCGGGCGAGGACCGCGATCGTCGGCCGTCACAGGCCGACGATCGTGCGGTAGCCGTTGCTCGTCCGGAACGACGAGCCGTTGAACGAGTACCACTGCGTCAGGTACTCGGAGCCGACGACGCTCGTCGAGTTCGGGATCGAAACCGAATGGGACGAGTAGCCCGTCGAGTTCGCGACCGTCGCGATCGACACCGCGATGTCGTTGTAGGCGCGACACCCCGGCTCACCGCCGAACGGCGTCATCAGCGCCGGCAACGACGTGCCGTTCCAGACCGACGACGAGAAGCCGATCCCGAGCAGCGCCAGTGAGCTGGCGTAGCCGTTGTTGCCGCGATAGGACACGGCGTTGCCGATCCGCGGCACGTTGTTGACCGTCTGCTGGTAGACCGGGCTGCCGCAGCCGGCGCCGATCGCCTGGATCCCGGCGAGGCTGTTGGTCCACGACGACAGCGCGGCGCGGATCGTCGACCGCAGCAGCTCCGGGATCGCCTGCTGGTAGATCGCGTTGCGCGCGTTGGTGTCGTTGCTGGCGTCGTTCACGAACGCGCCGAACGTGTATTCGCGCGGCACGATCATGTCGTTGCTGATGAACGGCAGCGAGATCCAGCCGAACTCGGCGCGGTGGATGATCGTGCCGCCGTTGATCAGCGTGTAGTTGCCGCCCTTGTGCGCGAGTCGGGTGAAGTTGCGGAAGCTCGCGATCGTCTGCGACGGCAGGCTGAGCGCCGCACCCTCGGTGTTGATCAACGCGTCGATCGCGAGACCCGACAGGCTCTCGAGCATGAGGTCGTAGAACGTGTCGCGGTAGGACCCGAGGTAGCCATTCGCGACGTTCTCGTGCAGTGCGTGGAGGTCGCGGAGCCTGATCTGATTCGGGTTCGCCAGTGCCTCCGCACCGCAGCCCAGCCGATGGTTCAGGCTGGTTCCCGTCATGCCGAGCGCGGCCGCGGTCGCGTTGATGTTGTTCTCACCGAAGTAGGCGGTCACGGCCTGCGTGCGCGCGTTGTCGGAGTTCTCCATCATCAGCCGCAGCACGCTCTGCAGCTGCTGGCTGACCGGCCCGGTGTCGATCGGGCACGACGAGTTCGTCGACGAGTAGTTGGTGAAGACGTTGATCGGCGTCGTCAGCGAGACCGCGCCGAGCCGCACGCGCCGCATCGCGTGCACGTGATGCAGCGTCTTCATCGTACTCGCCGGCTCGAACGAGGTCGATCCGTTGAGGTCGGCGAAATTGGCGCCGTTGACCTGCTCCAGCCAGCAGCCGACCTGGCCGTTGGTCGTCGCGCGCATGCGGTTGCCGACGTCGGTGGTCAGCGCGTTGCTGTTGTTGATCGTCAGCATCGCGTAGTAGCGCGTCGAACCGACCAGGTAGCTCTGCAGCGTCAGCGCCCGCACACCGTAGTTGTTCAGCAGATAGACGATGTCGGCGGTCCTCAGCCCGTACCACCAGTACCAGGCCTTCGGAGAGGTGTCCCGGATCATGATGCAGTTGAAGCGGCCGCCGTCGCGGTAGTCGAGGTTGTAGAGTCGCGCGTTGTTGCTGCTCAGGTAGCTCGACACCTGCGAACCGGTGGCGTTCACGTACCACCACCACGAACGGGCATCGGCGCCGGTGTTGCGGATCATCACCGCGCTGTAGTAGGTCGTGCCGTTGTAGGTGTAGCTGTCGACGTCGACGAGACGCGCATTGTTCGCCGTGGCCTGCGAGCTCAGGAAGGACACCGACGCGTTGTAGTACCACCACCACGACTTCTGGTTTGATCCGGTGTTGCTGACCATCACGCACGCGAAGCGCAGGTTGCCGCTCGGGTCCTCGTAGGGATCGAGGTCGATCAGCCGCGCATTGTTGCTGTTGACGTAGCTCGTCACCTGACTGCCCGTGAGGCCGTAGTACCACCACCAGCCCGACGCGTACGACCCCGAGTTCCGCACCATCGTGACGTCGAACACGACCGAGCCGAGGAGGTTGTAACCGCGGTACTTGATGTCGGTGAGCCGGTAGCCGGCCGAGACCTGGGTGTTGATGTAGCTGGCGGTCACGCCCGCGAGCGCGAGGTGGGCGGTCGGGACCGTCAGCTCGCGGACGTCCTGCGCGGTGCCCGGACGGGCAACCAGGGCGAGCGCGACCAGCAGGGCGACGACACGTGAGAGGAGACGCGGTCGATGTGGCTTCATGCCGAAGCGGTGTCGACGGCCGTGCCGCAGCGACACGAAAACCGGAGAACGTTCGCACCGGACCGGCGACCGGGCTCCGATGGAGCGGCAGACGACCGATGAGCCCGACGATCCGCACGACCGATCCCGGTGGCCGCGAGGCCTTTCTGATCCGCACGGAGGCAGCGGAAGCGCTGGTGGCGCCGCTCGGCGCACAGCTGCTGTCGTGGCACGTTCGCGGCCGCGACGTGCTCTGGACCGCGAGCCGGGCCGAATACGGCGACAAGCCGGTGCGCGGCGGCGTGCCGGTCGTCTTCCCGTGGTTCGGCACCCCCCGCACGGGCCAGGACCTGCCGCCGCACGGGTTCGCGCGCAACCGGCCCTGGCGACCGGTCGCAGCTGCCGCCACCGGAACCGGGGCCGGGGCAGATCCGGGCATCGCGCTCGAGCTCGGTGACGACGAGACGACGCGCACGCTCTGGCCCTGGTCGTTCCATCTCCGCCTCGCGATCACGCTGGCAGGCGGCGCGCTGCGGCTCGAGTTCGAGATCGAGAACCGCGACACGCGCGCGATGCCGTGCGAGGCGGCCTTCCACACCTACTTCGCGGTCGGCGACGTGCACACCGCCTCGGTCCACGGGCTCGAGAACGTGCCGTTCACCGAACACGCCGCCGCGCCGGAGCCGACGTGGGACCCGGCCGCCCCGCTGCGATTCCGCGCCGAGACCGACCGCGTGTTCCGCAAGGTGCCCTCGACCCTCGAGCTCCGCGCGCCGACGCTCACGCGCCGGATACTGCTCTCGACCGAGGACCTCGCATCCGCGATCGTCTGGAACCCGTGGCCGGCGAAGACCGCCCGGCTGTCGCAGATGGCGCCCGACGACTGGCAGCGTTTCGTCTGCGTCGAGTCGGGCAACGTGCACGAACACGCCATGGTGCTCGCACCCGGAGCCCGCCGCCGGCTGGTCCTCGAGCTCCGCTGCGAGGACGGCGGGGGCGAGACGTGAGCCGCGCGCTCGCGGTCATCGGCCTCTTGTTCGCGCTGCTGCTCGCACCGCCGGTGCATTCGCGACTGTTCGCGCTCGAGCCGCTGCACGACGCGGACGGCGTCGCGCTCTGGACCGCGAGCGCCTTGGTCGCGCTGGTCGCGGTCGGCGTGCTCGGCCGCTCCCGCCGGCCCCTGGTTCACAAGCTCGCGCTGCTCGGCTTCGTGCTTGCCGGCGTCGAACTCGGCGCCCGCTGCGTCATCACCCACTTCACCTACTGGCCGCGCGAGAAGCTCGCGAAGCTCGGCCGCGCCACCTACCCCGACCTGCTGGCCTACCGGCCGCATCCGTTCCTGCAGTTCACCGGCCGCCCGGATCGCGTGCTGCAGGGCAACACCGCACTGAACGCCACGACGCCGTTCAACCGGGACGGCTTCCCGGGACCGGACGTGGCGCGCGCCAAGCCGCCGGGGACCTGCCGCATCGTCTGCCTCGGCGCCTCGACGACGGCATCGGGCTATCCCGCGCTGCTCGAGGACTGGCTGCGATCCCATCCGCCGACCGGCGGCACGGCCGAGCGCTACGAGTGTGTCAACCTCTCGCACGGCTTCTACGACTCGACGCACTCGGTCGTGAACTTCACGCTCAACGCCGTCGACTACGCCCCGGACTACGTCGTGATCCACCACGGCTGGAACGACGGCCGTGCCGCCCGCAACGCGTCCCACTATCGTGGTGACCACAGCCACGTGCTGAAGGCATTCGAACCACCGCGACCGTCGGACTGGCCGTTGATCCGCGCCAGCGTGCTCTACCGCTTCGTGCGCTTCCGGATCTCCGGCAATGCCGGCTTCGAGTACCTCGACGCGGCCCTGCTGCGGCCCGACCCCGACTACGACGACGTCGACCTCACACCGGCGCTCGCGACCTTCGATCGCAATCTGCGCACGATCGTCGACCTCGCGCTGTTGCGCGGCATCACGCCGGTGCTCGCGACGCTGCCGTACTCGACCGAGCCCGAGATCGCGTTCGCGCCGAACCGGCCTGACCTGCCACGCTTCGCGGCGGTGATGCGCGAGGTCGCGGCGAGCCATCCCGACCGCGTGCTGCTGGTCGATCTCGAGGCCGCGCTCACCGGCCACAACGAGCTGTTCGTCGACCTCGCGCACATGGTCCCCGCCGGTCGCGCCCGCAAGGCGGAGCTGATCGGCGAGGCGATCCTGGCGCACCGCCGCGGCGGCTAGCCACGACCCGAAACGCGCACTGGCGCTGGACTCGATTGCCGGGCCGCTGGATCCTCCGTGGCAGTCCCTTTCCGGAGCATGCCGACCGTGAGCGATCGCACCGAACCCGAAACCCCTCTCGTCGGCCCCGAGCGCCGCTTTCCCGAGATCACGCTCAAGGCGGTCGTGCTCGGGGTGCTGCTGGCGATGCTGATGGCCGCGGCGAACGCCTACCTCGGGCTGCGCGTCGGCATGACCGTCGCCGCGTCGATCCCGGCCTCGGCGATCGCGCTCGGCGTGCTGCGCGTGTTCCGGCGCAGCAACATCCTCGAGAGCAACCAGGTGCAGACGATCGCCTCGGCCGGCGCCTCGACCGTGTCGGGCGTGATCTTCACGGTGCCGGCGCTGGTGATGATGGACGCCTGGAAGGACTACGACTACTGGACGATCTTCCTGATCGTCTGTATCGGCGGCACGATGGGTGTCGTCTTCACGACGCCGCTGCGGCGCGCGCTGATCGTCGACGCCGGGCTGACGTTCCCCGAAGGCGTCGCAACCGCGCAGGTACTCAAGACCGGCGGCGTCGCGCGCGGTGAGGATGCCGATGAGTTCGCCGACGCCGAGCCTGTCGAGGCCGAGACTCCGGCGGCGAGCGGGTCACTCGGCTTCCGCCTGCTGCTCGAGGCCAGCCTGCTCGGAGCGTTGTTCCGCGTCTGCGAAGGCGGCTTCAAGTGGCTCAGCGCCGAGGTCGCCGCCACCAAGGCGATGCTCGGCGGCAGCTGGCTGTTCACGACCGGCGCGACCCTGCAGCCGTCGCTGCTCGGCATCGGCTTCATCGTCGGCCCCAACATCGGCACGCTGATGCTCAGCGGTGCGGTGATCGGCACGGTTGTCGGCGTACCGATCAACTGGCTGCTCAACGAGGAACGCCTGATGGCGACCGCCGACATCGCCGCCGGCACGCCGTGGAGCTCGTTCTCGGAAGCGCAGTGGGATGCGCTCGCGAACGCCTCGTGGCAGGAATGCCGGCGCATCGGCATCGGCTGCATGCTGGTCGGCGGCGTCTGGTCGCTGATCACCCTGGTCAAGCCGATCAAGAACGGGCTCGCCGCGAGCCTCGCGGCGTTCCGCGCCAAGGCCAGTGGCCAGCAGGCCGCCGCGCCGCGCACCGAGCTCGACACCCCGCTGCCGTTCCTGGTGTTCACCGCGGCACTGATGACGGTGCCGCTGTTCTTCGCGTTCCGCTCGGCGCTCGACGGCTACGACGGCCGGACGCTGATCGCCGGGGTGCTGACCGTGCTGATGCTCGGCTTCGGTTTCCTGTTCGCGAGCGTCGCCGGCTACATGGCCGGCCTCGTCGGCAGCTCCAACAACCCGGTCTCGGGCGTGACGATGGCGACCGTCGTGATCTCGTCGCTGCTGCTGCTGCAGCTGATGGGCAACGACGGCATCGCCGGCCGGGTCGGCCCGGCGGCGGTGATCTACCTCGCGGCGTTCATCTGCACCGGCGCCTGCATCGCGGGCGACAACCTGCAGGACCTCAAGTGCGGCCACGTCGTCGGCTCGACGCCGTGGAAACAGCAGCTCTGCCTGGTGATCGGCACGATCGCGTCGGCGGCGGTGATCCCGATCGTGCTCGGACTGCTCGACGCCGACAAGGGAATCGGCCGCCCGATCCGCGAGGGCGTCTCGCCGCTGGCGGCACCGCAGGCAACGCTGATGAAGGACCTCTCGACCGGCATCTTCGGCGCCGGCATCAACTGGAACTTCATCCTGTTCGGCTGCGGGCTGGCGGCCGTCGTGATCGCGCTCGACGAGTATCTGAAGCGCCGGAAAGCACCGTTCCGCACCCCGATCCTCGCGGTCGCGGTCGGCATCTACCTGCCGTTCGGGCTGTCGGTGCTGATCTTCGTCGGAGGCATCCTGGCGTGGATCGCGAAGATCCGATTCGCGCCGAAGAGCGAACGCGAGAGCGTCGCGCTCGAGAACTCGGGCATGCTGCTAGCCTCCGGCCTGATCACCGGCGAAGCGATCATGGGCGTCGGCATCGCCGCGTTCGCAGCCTCGTTCCCCGACCTCATGCCGGAGAACGCGGCGGCCTTCGCCGGCACCGCTGCCCTGCTGGTCACCTGCGGGTTGATCATCTATCTCTACCTCCGCACGCTGGCTGCGGCGCGGCGCATGTAGCACCACGACAGTCCGAGCCGCCGATCGGCCACCAGACCAAGCGATGACGAACCTGGATCGAAGCCCCTACCGCTTCGGCGGCTGGTCACCGACGGCTCTGCCGCTCCTCTGGCTCTGGTTCCCGGTGATGTTCTCGGGTTCGCGGTGGCACGACGGCTGGGCGGCCGCGATCCAGCTCGCGGTCGTGCTGGTCGGGCTCGGTATCACGTTCTACGTGGTGCTGCGACCGAACTTCGGCTCCGGCACCTTCGCCGCGATGCGGCGCCTGCATCGCCGGCTGCCGTGGTTCGAGGCGATGCCGGTGACGGCCCACGCCGAGGTCGGGCGCGCCGACTTCGCGGCGACCCTCGCGAACCACGGCTTCGGGATCATCGACCTCGACGGCT
>JAGQRB010000778.1 GCA_020425925.1 Planctomycetota bacterium | reverse complement strand
GCGACCGCGATGGTCTCGCCCTCGTCGGTGCTGCGGGTCGCCGACGTCGACGGCGACGGCATCGACGACATCGTCGCGTTGATCGAGTTCGAGGTGCCTTCGCCCGGCGACGGCGATGCGCTGCTGGTGCTCGCGCGCGGCAATCCGGCCGCCGCCGTCGACGAGCAGCCGTTCTTCGAGCCGACGGTCGTCGCGCTGGCGCACGGCAAGGCGACCTCGTTCGCGCTCGGGGATTTCGCCGCCGCCGTCCCCGGTCAGCCGGTGCAGCTCGAGCTCGCGCTCGCGGTACCCGAGCCCGCGGTGTCGAACGGGCTCGACGGCGACCACGTGCGGTTCTACCGCTACGTCGCCGGTCCGACGCCGGCCGAGGACCACTTCGAGCCGAGCCACGCGCCGAACGGGCCACAGGTGTTGCTCGCCGGCAGTAAGCCGACCCGGGTCGCGGCCGACGACTTCGATGGCGACGGGCTGGTCGACCTGATGGTGGCCGCCGCCGGCGACGCCTCGCTCCGGCTGTTCCGCAACATCGCGCTGCCGACGCCGACGAACGGGGGGGAGGTCGAGATCGACGCGTTCCAGGAGGCGGAGTCCTCGACGCGCGCGCTGAGTCCGGGCTTCCCGACCCAGCTACGGCTCGGCGACGTCAACGGCGACGGTACGGTCGACGTGCTCGTCGCGGTAGAGAGCACGACCAGCACGCTGGGCACGTCGCTCGCGTTCTACGTCAGCGAGGAGCCAGGTCTCCTGGGCGAGGCCAACTTCGTCTCGCCGTCGCGGCTCGGCGATCGCGAGGCGGCGATGGCGCTCGATCTCGGCGACTACAACCGCGACTCCGTGCTCGATCTGTTCATCGGCTGGGACACCGCGATCAACGCACGCGATCGCAACGTCCGGGTGCTGTTCGGCGGTTCGCGGTAGGGCGGTCGGGCCGGTCGAATCGACGGCGGCCGACCGCTATGGTCTGCCGCCCATGAGCCTCTCGTCCCAGTCGAACGCCGCGCAGCGCGGCGCGAAGCCCGCCCTGAACGTCGCCATGGTCGGCCATGCCTTCATGGGGCGCGCGCACGGCAACGCCTACCGCCAGGCCAACCACTTCTTCGATCTGCCGCGCACGGTCGTGCCGAAGATCATCGTCGGGCGCGACGCCGGGCGCGCGGCGGCGGCCGCCGCGGTGCTCGGCTTCGAGTCGGCGACCACCGATCTGAAGGCCGTGCTCGCGGATCCGGACATCCACGTCGTCGACGTCGCGACGCCGAACGACAGTCACCACACGATCGCGATGGCGGCGCTGAAGGCGAAGAAGCACGTCCTGTGCGAGAAGCCGCTGGCGATGACGCTCGAGCAGGCCAAGGCGATGGCCGCGCTCGCCAGGCAGCAGCGCGTGCGTGTCGGGCTCTGGCACAACTATCGACGCGCGCCGGCGACCGCGCTGGCGGCGAAGATGATCGCGCGCGGCGACATCGGCGATGTCCGGCAGGTGCGCGCCGTCTACCTGCAGGACTGGCTCAGCGACGCGAGCGTGCCGGCGAGCTGGCGCACCGACAAGAAGCTCTGCGGCAGCGGCGCGCACGGCGACCTCAACGCCCACCTGATCGACCTGACGCGCGCGCTCACCGGGCTCGAGTTCGAGTCGGTGTGCGGTGTGCAGCAGACGTTCACCAAGGCGCGGCCGAACGGCGACGGCAAGGGCACCAGCAAGGTCACCGTCGACGACGCGTTCTGCTTCCTCGCGAAGTTCAAGGGCGGCGCGATCGGCACCTACGAGGCGACGCGCGTCGCGCCGGGCCGCAAGAACCACAACTGCATCGAGGTCTCGGGCACCACCGGTTCGATCCGCTGGAACCTCGAACGCATGAACGAGCTCGAGGTGTTCTCGTACGCCGACCCGCGCGACGGCCAGGGCTTCCGCACGGTGATGTGCATGGACGGCGTCCACCCGTACGCGGCCAACTGGTGGCCCGATGGTCACATCGTCGGCTACGAGCACACGTTCGTGCACCATGTCGTCGACTTCGTGACGGCGCTCGCCAGCAAGCGGCCGTTCGCCCCCGACTTCGACGACGGTGTCCGCGTGCAGGCCGTGCTCGAGGCCGCGCTGGCGTCGGTCAAGCAGGGCGGCTGGGTCAAGGTTCCGAAGTAGCGGCGCGCGCGGGCGCGGGCTAACGTGGCCGGGCCATGATGAAAGGACCCGGCATCTTCCTCGCCCAGTTCATGAGCGACGACGCTCCGCTGAACCAGTTCGATACCGCCTGCGGCTGGGCATCCGGGCTCGGCTACGTCGGCGTCCAGGTGCCGTCGTGGGACGGCCGCTGCATGGACCTGAAGCAGGCGGCCGAGAGCGTGACCTATTGCGACGAGCTCAAGGGCACCGCCGCCGCGCACGGCATCGAGATCAGTGAGCTCAGCACGCACCTGCAGGGTCAGCTCGTCGCGGTGCACCCGGCGTACGTCTCGATGTTCCAGGCGTTCGCGCCGGCCGACGTGAACACCGCCGAGGCGATGTGCGAGTACGGTTCGCAGCAGGTGAAGTACTGCCTGAAGGCGAGCCAGAACCTCGGGCTGAAGGCGATGCCGACGTTCTCGGGTGCCTTGATGTGGCACACGGTCTACCCCTGGCCGCAGCGGCCGGCCGGTCTGGTCGACGTCGGCTTCGAGGAGCTCGCGCGCCGCTGGCGGCCGCTGCTCGACTACGCCGACGAGTGCGGCATCGACTGCGCGTTCGAGGTGCACCCCGGCGAGGACCTGCACGACGGCGCCAGCTACGAGGCGTTCCTCGCCAAGGTCGACGGCCACGCGCGCGCGTGCCTGCTCTACGACCCGAGCCACTTCGTGCTGCAGCAGCTCGACTACCTCGAGTACATCGACCGCTATCACGACCGCATCGTGGCGTTCCACGTCAAGGACGCCGAGTTCCGGCCGAATGGCCGCGTCGGGGTCTACGGTGGCTACCAGCCGTGGAAGGAGCGCGCTGGCCGGTTCCGTTCCACGGGCGACGGCGACGTCGACTTCCCCGGCATCTTCACGCTGCTCACCAAGTACGGCTACGAGGGCTGGGCGACGATCGAGTGGGAGTGCTGCTTCAAGGACGCGCAGCAGGGCGCCGAGGAAGGTGCGCCGTTCATCGCGAGCCACATGATCGAGCCGGCCAAGAAGGCGTTCGACGATTTCGCCGGTGGCGACATCGATCGTGCCGCCGTGCGCCGCGCGCTCGGTCTCGAGTGACGCCGCGGCGCCGGGCTCAATCCACGATCCGGCGGATCGGTCGGATGCCGATGCCGGGCTCGCGGGTGTCCGGCGGTCGCGAATCGCGCGCCGACGAACGCGTCGCGAGCGGGTTGCCGAAGCACGAGCCGCCGCGCACGGCCCGCGGGGCGCGCCCGTCGCCGCCGTCCCGCTGGCGCAGGCCGTCGCCGTCGCGCGCCTCGCAGGCGTCGTAGGGCAGTTTCTCGTCGCGGCACCATTCGGCGACGTTGCCGTGGCAGTCGTAGAGACCGAACGCGTTCGGTCGCAGCATCGCGACCTCGTGCGGTGCGTCGGCGCCGATCCAGGCGCAGTCGCGCAGTGATGCCGGCGGCGTCGGCTGCGGGTCGCCCGGCACCCGGGCGGCGGGGAAGTCGCCGTTCGACCACGGTGTCAGGCTGCCACCGCGACACGCGTACTCCCACTGCGCCTCCGTCGGCAGGTCGAGATCGAACTCGCCGAGCACCCGCCGCGCGGTGTGCCAGTCGATGCCGGCCGCCGGCAGGCGCGCCGCGTCGATCGCCGGTGGCTCGCCGCCGGCGAGCCGGATCCACTGCGCTCGCGTCAGCTCGCTCTGCGCGATCAGGAAGGCGTCGATGTGCAGGCGTTCGCCGCCGAGCTCGTCGTCCCTGGCGTACTCGTCGTTCTGTTCGAGGCCCGGCCGGCCGCGCTTGCTGCCGATGCGGAAGCCGTCGCTCGGCAACAGGACGAACACGATGCCGGTGCCCGGTGCAGTCACGAGTCGGCCGGTCTCCGGGTCGCGTTCGGGCAGCGGCGTCGCCGGATCGTGGCTCGACAGATCGAGGAACTCGAACAGGTCGGTCGCGGGGTCGACGCCGAGCGGCACCAGGCCCGGCTGCGGTGGCAGCGGCAAACCGCGGTAGCGCTGCCGCACGCCGGCGCTCGTCGCCGCCCACGCCGGTGCGAGCCGCCGCAGCTCGGGCCCGACGCGATCGGTGAGCAGCCGCAGCTTGCCGCGCACGCGCGCCAGCGTCCGGGCGCTGAAGTCCGCGAGGTCGGCACGCAGCGGCAGCAGCGCGGCGTGCAGGTGGCGATCGGCGAGGTCGGCGAAACCCTCCTGCTCGAGCGCGTGCAGTTTGTCGTCGATCTTCGGGATCTCGTCCTGAAGCGGTTCACCGTGGTTCGCGAGCCAGGACCGGAACTCGGCTTCGTGCTGTGGCCACGGCGGCGGCAGCGCGGCCGCGGCCTGGATCGCGGCGTTGAGGCGCTCCTCGTTCGCGAGCAGTCGGAAGCCGGCATCGGCCCGTTCCTTGATCATCTCGTTCTTCGCCTCGAGCTCGGCGGTCTGGGCCTCCTTCATGTCGAGCGCCCACCACAACGCCACGAGCGCGACGAGTACACCGACCACCAGGACGGCGGCGGCGAGGCTCTCGACGCGGTGGCGCCGCACGAACTTGGCGAAGCGGTACCAGTTCGACGGCTTGACCGCGCGGATCGGCTCGTCGTCGAGGTAGGCGCGGATGTCGTCGGCGAACTCGCCGACCGTGTCGTAGCGTTCGCCGGGCTCCTTCGCCATCGCGCGCAGCGTGATGGCATCGAGATCGCCGCGCAGCTCGGCGCGGTCCCGCGACACCGCCGCGACGCTCGGCGGCTGCGGCACGTGGTCGCGAATCAGCTTCGCGATGCCGGCGACGCCCTGTGCACGCAGCAGGTGACTCGGGATCGGCAACTGATCGGTCAGCAGCTCGTAGAGCTGCACGCCGAGGGCGTAGACGTCGGCGCGGGTGTCGATCTCGCTGGTGATACCGGCGGCCTGTTCCGGGCTCATGAACTCGGGCGTGCCCAGCAGCGTGCCCTGGAACGTCATCGCGCCGCCCTGCAGCAGCGGGTCGGCGAGCGACTTCGCGATGCCGAAGTCGATGATCTTCGGCTGCAGGTGACCGCCGAGCTCGGCGACGAGCACGTTGTTCGACGACAGGTCGCGGTGCAGCACCGCTTTCTGATGGGCGTGCTCCATCGCGTCGAGCACCAGCAGGAACAGCTCGAGGCGCTCCGCCAGCGGCAGCTTGCGCTGGCGGCAGAGGGTCGCGAGCGGCGGGCCCTCGACGAGCTCCATGACGAAGTAGGGCCGGCCGAGCGACGTCGAGCCGGCGTCGAGCAGGCGAGCGATGCCGGGATGGTCCATGCGATTCAGCGCCTCGCGCTCGGCCGAGAACCGCCCGAGCACCTCGCGCGAGTCCATGCCGGGGTTCAGCACCTTGATCGCGACGGTGCGGACGAACGGTTCCTTCTGCTCGGCGCGATAGACCGTGCCGAAGCCGCCGCGGCCGAGGCGCCTGGTCAGCACGTAGCGGCCGAGCTCGGCCGGCAGGACGTCGAGGTCGACCGCCTCGACCACCGATCCGCCCGTGGTCACGACGGGCGGCACCGGCACCCCGGATCTGCCGAGCCAGGCCCGGATCGTGCGCGCATGCTGCGCGTGCCGCTCGAGCAGATCGCGCAGGGCCGTCGGCCGGGCGTCCTCGTCGCCGTCGAGAATCGCGAGGACCTCGTCCTCGATCGCCTCGGGCAGGTCGGCGTGGTGCGGGGACGCATCGCTCATCGCCAACGGATCATACGGTCTTGACGACACGGGTTCGCCGGCGCCCTACTGGACACATGACCTCGCCGTTCGTGCCGTACCCCGACCGCTACACGCCGCCCGTGCCGCCGGAGCGCGCCGCGGCCGACTTCTACGACGTGCTGCGCCGGCGCCGCAGCGTGCGCATGTTCAGCGAACGGCCGGTGAGCCGGGAGACGATCGAATGGCTCGTGCGGTCGGCGCACAGCGCCCCGAGCGGCGCCAACAAGCAGCCGTGGCGCTTCGTCTGCGTGCAGGATCCCGCGATCAAGGCGCGGATCCGCGCCGGCGCCGAACAGGAGGAGCGCGAGTTCTACGCCCGCCGCGCCAACGCCGAGTGGCTGCGCGACCTCGAGCCGCTCGGTACCGACGAGAACAAGGCGTTCCTCGAGGTCGCGCCGTGGCTCGTGGTCGTCTTCCAGCTCGCGCACCTCGACGACGGCAGCCAGGTCTACTACCTCAAGGAATCGGTCGGGCTGGCCTGCGGCATGTTCCTCGCGGCGGCGCAGTTCGCCGGCCTCGCGACGCTGACCCACACCCCGAGTCCGATGGCGTTCCTCGGCGAGATCCTCGGCCGCGGCAAGCACGAACGGCCGTTCCTGCTGATCCCGGTGGGCTACCCGAGCGACGACTGCGAGGTGCCGAGCAAGGCGCTCGAGCGACGCCCGCTCGAGCAGGTCATGACGGTCGTCTGATTTTCCGCGTTCGGCGCGTCCGGTTCCGACCGCTCCTGGCGGTTGATGGAATGTGCATGGGGCCGGCCCGCACGGGAGACGTGGGCCGGCACCTGGAAGGTGGTTCCGACCCCCTCGCGGCTCCGGTCGCGAGGGGTTCGTTTTCATGGCCGGCGACCCGCCGAGCCCGGCGGCCGTCAGTACACCGTGATCTCGTCGAGGTTCGTGAGCTGACCCACGGTCGGCCCGAACAGCGTCAGGCCCTGCGCAAACAGCCGCACTCCGCGCAGCGTGGGCGCGTTCGGCAGCGAGACGCCAGCGCCGCCGGGAGTGGTGCCGAACGCCGCGATCACCGCCTGCGCCTGTTCGATCAGGACGACGCCGAACGACCCGAGGGGCTGGTTGGCTCGCTCGAACGCGAACGCGAGCGCGAACGTCGCCGGTTGGCTCGAGCTGACGACCCACGAGAACGTCGTGCCGATCCGGGGCGAGCCGATCCTCGTCAGGCGCGTCGCGGCTGCCTCGTCTGCACCGATGTCGTAGCGGATCGGGGTCGGTCCGGTGCCGAGGCTCGCGTCGAGCAGGCGCGAATCGCCGTCGACGTCGGTCCAGGCGCTGGGAGCCGCCCACGCGTGGTTGTCGATGCACGGCGATCCCGGCAACAGGTGGTAGTCGCTGCCGCCGACGAACTGCGGGTCTGCGCTGATGTCGCCGATGCCGGGCGGCAGATTGACGTAGTCGCCGCCCGGGTTGCCCCAGACATCGTTCGCGTTGAGGGCCACGTAGGCGGGTGACGTCGGTCCGCGCGCGATACCCTCGTCCGAGTTCGTCGCAATGATGCTGCCCCAGAGCTGCACGATGCAGGTGCCGTCGATGTAGACCCCGCCGCCGCGTCGTTGCGTGCCGGCCACCGCGTTGTCGGCGATCGTGTTGTTCGACAGTCTCACGTTCGAGCCGCTGTCGACCATCACGCCGCCGCCGAAGTTCGTCACGTTCGCGGTGCAGCGGTTGCGCGTGATCATGTTGCCCGACGCCGCACAGGCCACGCCGGCGAAGTAGATCCCGGCACCCCGACCTGTGTGCGGCGCGGCACTGGTACTGCCGATGCGATTGTCGTGGATGCGGTTGCCGAGCAGGAACGTCGTCGATCCGGCGTCCGCGACACAGATGCCCGCCCCCTCGGCGCGGGTGCCGTCGCGCAGTTCGTTGCCGTCGATCTCGTTGTAGAACACCTTCGGGTGCGAGTCGGCACCGAGGATCGCTAGGCCGGCGCCGCGGTTCGTGCCGCTGCCGACGCAGCGGTTGCCGGTGATGCGGTTGTGGGCGATCGTCGGTGCGCCGCTCCGGACCGCCACGCCCGCGCCCGCACTCGCCGGCGCCGCGAGCAGACCGTTCGTGATCGTGAAGCCCTGCAGCACCGTCGCTGGCGTCAGTCCGGCCCAGGTGAACTCGACGACCGTGCCGCCGAAGGCGCCGTCGAGCACGGTCGTCGCCGCACCCTGCTCGGCGATCAACCGCACGCCGTCGACCGGCGGCCAGGACAGGCGCTCGGAATAGGTCCCGGGCGCGACCAGGATCGTCGTGCCGCTCGCTGCGGCGGCGAGCGCGGCGCCGATCGAGGGATACTGGCTCGGAACCCGCAGGACCTGCGCCATGGCGCAGGACGCGAGCAGCAGGACGAACGCGATCGATCGAAGGGTCATGCGCAAAGCTCCTGTTTGCTAGAGGATCGTCAGACGTGCGAGGTTGGTGAACTGACCGCCCGAACCGGCGGCCGGTAGCGCGAGGCTCTGCCCGAACAGCGTGACGCCGCGCAGCGTCGGCAGGTTCGGGATCGCGAGCGGGAAGCCGCCGGGAACGCCGGTGACGCCGACGAACACCGCGCCGGCCTGGTCGAGCAGCAGGTTCCCGTACGGCGGCAGGACGGTGTTGCCGGTGCCGAACGCGACGGCGAACAGCTGCAACGCGAACGTCGGGCCGGTGACCGACCAGGTGATCGTCGCACCGAGCTGTGGACTGCCGACGACGTCGAGCCGCGCGTCCGAGACCTCGTCGGCGCCGAGGTCGACCATGTTGGCGCTCGCGGAACCGCGGTCGATCTGGCGCGGATCGCCGTCGAAGTCGATCGCCGCGTCGGCGACGAGGTGCGCGTTCGGCGCCGCGTCGAGACACGGTGAGGAAGCGAGCAGGTGCCAGTCGTTCGGGCCGGCGAACTGAGGATCGAGCGCGAGGCTGTTCGGTCCGGCGGTCAGGCCCGAATAGGCCGTGCCCGAGTTGTTCCAGAGGTCGTCCCAGTCGGAGCTGATCACGCCACCGGTGCCGCTGGCGACGAAGACGCCCTCACCGGTGTTGTTGGCGATGATGTTGCCGCGCAGGGTCGCGTCGGCGCTGCCGTCGACGTGCACACCGCCACCGTCCTGCCAGTTGCCGCCGGTGACGACGTTGTCGGCGATCGTGTTGTGCAGGATCTGTGCGCTGCCGGAAGACGCGATGCGAATGCCGCCGCCGTAGTTCCAGCTGCTCGAGTTGTCGAGGTTGCCGGTGATCAGATTGCTCGCGATGACGGCGCTGCCGGCGCAGTAGATGCCGGCGCCGTGGCCGCGGCCGCCGCTCGCCGCCGACGGCGTCAGGTTGGCGTTGTCGTGGACGTGGTTGCCGCGGATCACCGCGTTCGCGCCGCTCGCGATGTGCACGCCGGCGCCGTAGTTCCACGAGCCGTTGAGCAGCTGGTTGCCGTCGATCTCGTTCTGCTCGATCAGCGGGTCGCTGCCGCCGCCGCCGACGTAGATGCCGCCGCCGTAGTTCCAGTTGACGTTGTCGCTGGTGTTGGCGGTGATGCGGTTGCCGCGGATCGTCGGCGAGGCGCCGTCGATCCGGATGCCGGCGCCATTGCTGTGGCTGACGTTGAGGAAGCCGTTCGTGATGGTGAAGCCGATCAGCCAGGTGCGGCGCGTGAGGCCGCTGCCGAACACCACGACGGTGCCGCTCTGCGCGCCGTCGATCGTCGTGGTCGCGGCGCCGTCCGTGCTGATCAGGTGGATGCCGTCTACCGCGGGCCAGACCAGGTTCTCCTGGTAGGTCCCCGGTGCGACCAGGATCGTCGCGCCGCCCGGCGCCGCCGCGAGGGCCGCACCGATCGTCGGATACTGGCTCGGCACGAGCAGTGCCTGGGCGGCGGTGCCACCGGTCAGGGCGGCGAGCGCGAGAGGGAACGAGCGGAGGGCGCGCATGGTGGGGGCCATCGTAGCGTCGCCGGCTCGCTGCATCCGGTATCGCGGCCGTGGCGAACGGTGGCACCGTGCCGGAGGGCCCCGAAACCCGTCAGCAGGCCGACCGCATCGCGCGCGCGCTCGTCGGCGAGTGCCTGGCCGAGGTCTGGTTCGCGTTCCCGCAGCTGCAGCCGTTCGCGGCCCTGCTCTGCGGCCGCCGCGTCGACGCGGTCGAATCGCGCGGCAAGGCACTGCTGGTGCGCTGCGACAACGGCCTGAACGTCTACTCGCACAACCAGCTCTACGGTCGCTGGCTGGTGGGGGTGCGCGGCCGGCTACCTCGGACCAACCGGCAGCTGCGCGTCGCGCTGCACACCGAGACGCGTTCGGCTCTGCTCTACAGCGCGTCGGAGATCGAGGTGCTGACCGACGGCGACCTCGCCGGCCACCGGTTCCTCGCCAGGCTCGGCCCCGACGTGCTCGATCGCGACGTCGACGAGGTCCTAGTCGCGGCGCGGCTTGCCGAGGCGCGTTTCCGCCGCCGTTCGCTCGGCGCGCTGCTGCTCGACCAGACCTTCGTCGCCGGCCTCGGCAACTACCTGCGCAGCGAGATCCTGTTCGTTGCGCGGTTGGACGCGGCGCTGCGACCGATCGACCTCGACACCGACCGGCGGCGCGAACTCGCAGCAGCGATCGTGCGGATCGCGCGCCGGGCGCTGCGGCTCGGGGGCGTCACCAACGATCCCGACGACGTGCGCCGGCTGCGCGCCGAAGGCGTGCCGCGGCTCGGGTATCGGCATTACGTGTTCGGCCGCGAAGGGCGGCCGTGCCGACTATGCGGCGAGGTGATCGAGCGGTCGACCGTCGCCGGACGGCGGGTCTACTCGTGCCCGGCGTGTCAGGCCGGTTGAAGCTCAGCCGCGCCGCAGCAGCGCGAGCAGCCGGAACGTCGACACCAGCAGGCAGGCGCCGAGCACGCTGCCACACACCGGCAGCACGAACCGGCTCTCGACGACCCATTGCGGCGTCGCTTCGCCGTGGAAGCGGTACCAGCCGTGCGTCATGCCGGCGGCCGACAGCCAGACGACGAGCACCGCGAGCGCCAGGCTGATGCCGTTCAGCAGCCACTTCGTCAGCGGCCGGTTGACGCGCTGCACGCCGTGCGCGCCGCGCAGCTCGCAGGCGACCCATGCCGAACAGCCGAGCAGTACCAGCGTGTCGATGCCGATCGTCGCGCCCATCGCATGGCCGACGATCACGTGGGTGCCGTGCACGATGCTGTTGAGGTTCGGGATCGAGATCAGGATCGAGGTCAGGAGCATGCCGGCGGTCCACCACTTCGCGTGCGTGAGCCAGCTGCCGCGGCCGCAGAACGGCTTCTGCTGCTGGCGGCGGCGCACCATCCGGCCGATGTCGAACAGCAGCTTGAACAGGATCACGACCTCCGCCATCGACACCACGAACGCGACCCACTTGACGGTCTCGGTCTGCGGCAGGTGGTAGGTGTGGTGCGCGTAGTTGGTGAACGAATTGAGGCAGCCGACGCCGAACAGGCCGAACGCGGTCGGGGACTGCGCGTAGCTGCGATCGCCCGAGAGCTTCTCGCCGACGTAGGTCAGCGAGCCGTACATCAGGAAGTTGAACGAGCCGACCAGCGTGCCGCACGACTTCCACTGCACCTGCAGGTCGCGCACCGGCTGCTCGAACACGCTCGGCAGCAGGTAGCTGTGGCCCTCGACGAAGGTGTAGACGAAGAACAGCGTGCCGACGGTCCAGAACCAGATGTAGATCGGCTGGGCCCAGAAGCCGTGTTTCAGGCGTTTCAGGAACGTCCAGGCGTAGGCCAGCCAGCCGGCCAGCAGGATCGCGCTGAACGCGGGATGGAAGCCGAGGTATTCGCGACCGGTCGAGATGCCCGCCAGCAGCGTCACGAAGATGCCGAGACCGGCGACGACCCAGCACGCGGTGTGGAAACGGAAGCGGGCACGGTCCGACGGCTGCAGCCCGCCGTGGTTGGTCGACAGCCAGTGGTAGATCACCGCGATCGAGGCGCCGAAGATCCATAGCGACGCGAACGAGGTGTGCACCGGTCGCAGCTGCGCGAGGCCGATCCCGAGCTCGTTGAGCCGCGTCGACAGGGACGGCACGTAGTGCAGTGCCGCCGCGGCGCCGCCGACGACGGCGAGCACGATGCAGATCAGCGCCATCCGCAGCTGCGTGACCACCGTGGTGTCGCAGGTTCCGCATTCGGCGTTCGCGGCGGTCGCGGCTGCGGAGGTCTCGGCAGGGCCGACCGGTCGATCGACGGTACTCGTCATTTGAACTCCCACCACGGCAGCGCGGTCGCCGCCTCGGGGTTGCCGCTGCCGCCGAGCTCGCCGGCGATCGCGGCGCGCGCATCGTGCAGCCAGTGCAGCAGCGCGAGCAGCTGTGGCCCGAACGCCGCCATGTGCGGTTGCGCCGGCATGCCGCGCTCGATGCGGCCGTTGCTGATCGTCGCGACGATGTCCTCGTCGGAGAGCCGATCGCAGACGGTGCTGAGATCGGGCGCGGTATGCGGGCCGAGCGGGGTGCTGCACAGCGGCGTGTGGCAGGCGCCGCAGACGCCGCGGAACAGGCCGAGGCCGTCGCGGGCCAGCGCCGGTGCGGTGCCGGCGTGGGCGTCGATCGCGGCCCAGACCTGCTGCGGCTCCGGCCGCACGAACGCTCGCGGTACGCCGACACCGGTCGCGTCGAGCTCGCGCAGGAACGCTTCGAGCGCGTCGATCTGGCTCGCGTCGAGGTGGAATGCCGGCATCTGTGCGTTGCCGTTGGTGAGCACGTCGTCGAGCCGCTCGCGCGTGAGCCGGCCGCCGGCGTTGGTGAGGTCGGGCCCGAGGAAGCCGCCGAAGCCGTAGATCTGGTGGCAGGCCTGGCAGTTGTGGTCGTGGAAGATGCGACGGCCCGCGAGCGCCTGTTCGGACAGCGGTGGCGTGCGGTCGGCGGTGTCGTCGGCATAGACCATCGCCGTCTGCCCGACGAAACACGCGAGCAGGCTCGCCATCATCACCTTGCGGAGGCCGGTACGCATGGGTCGGAGAGGGTATCCGGCGCCGGCCCGTTTCGCACCCGGTCGCTGCCGCGCTAGGGCTTCGGTTCGCGCGGTGGCTCGTGCGGTGGCTCGAGCGGCGGCCGCGGGACCGAGCGTTGCCAACGCTGTTCCCATACCGCGGCGTCGCCGTCGCCGGCCGTCAGAGTTGCGCTGAAATGGAACGCTGCGGCGTCGGCGCGGAGCAGGGTGCGGAGCTCGACCCAGGCGGCGTGTTCGGCGCTCTTTGCCAGCGTGCGGTGCACGACCTCGGCGCTCGCCGACAGCGGGTCGCCGGGGCGAATGCGGAAGGTCTCGCGGATCCCGTGCGCGGTCTCGTGGCCGATGTCGTCGAGCCGGGTGCGCGACGCCGAGCCGTCGGCCTCGATGTCGATCGTCGTCTCGTGCACCTGTTCGCCGCTCTCCGGGTCGGCGAACGAGCGGCGGACGACGCCGCCGGGATCGAGGTCGCTGTACGGCGGCCGCGGTGCGGCCTCGGGCGGCGGCGGCGCCGGCTCGATCGCGACGTTCTCGTCGGGTTCGCGGCGTTGCGGCAGCTCGAGCGTCGAGCCCGGGGTGTGCACGCCGAGCCGGACCGGGCGCGGCGACGGCCAGACCATCGGCCAGTAGTCGGTCGAGAGCGCCAGCCGGACACGGCTGCCGGCCGCGAACACGTGCGCCGCGTCGTTGAGCGCGAACTCGATCTCGACGACTTCGCCGACCGGCATCGCCAGGGCGCGGTCGTGACCCGCGCGGTGGCTGAGGTCGAGCAGCCCGAAGCTGACGCGCGTGCTGGCACCGTCGGCGAAGACCTCGCAGGGCCGCGCAGACACCAGCGGCGCGGGCGCGTCGACCTCGATGCGCAGCCGGACGCGCGGTGAGCCCAGGATCGGCAGCGGCGCCGCCAGCGGCGCGGTGTCGAAACACAGCGAGCGTTCGTCGTCCTGGCGTTGGTCGTCGGGCTGTTCGCCCTCGAGCCCGAACGCGCACCACGCGCCCGCCGCAGCGCCGGTCGCGAGGTCCGGTTCGCGCCAGTGCACGGTGCCGCCGCCGCCGTCCGCCGTCCGCGGCGTCGCCGCGAGCTGCCGGTCCGCGGCGGCGCCGCAGAGCTCGAGTCGCAGCGGCTCGACGTTCGGGCTCGGCCAGTCGGGCTCGGTGACCCAACGGCCGTCGCGATGGTCGAGGTCGGGATCGGGACGCGTGCTGTCCTGCAGGTAGACCTCGAGCGCGTGCGACGCCGGCCAGGCCTCGGCCCGTCCGCGCACGTGGCGCTCGAGGAACGCCAGCGCGCGCTGCAGGAAGCCGGCGGCCGGACCCGGTCGGCCCTCGTGCGGATAGGCGTGGCCCCACGGCCCGATCCAGCCGAAGCGCGGACCGCGCAGGCCCGCGAGCAGCCGCAGCACCGCGTTGCTGTAGCCGTCGGCCCAGCCGCTGATCGCGAACACCGGCACCTCGACCGCGGCGAAGTCCTCGCAGACCGAACCGTGCCGCCAGTAGTCGTCGCGCAACGGGTGCGACAGCCAGATCGCCGGGAACGGCCGCACCGCGGCGAGCCGTTCACACCACATCGACTGCCAACGTTCGCCGACCAGCTCCGGCGCCGGCGGCTGGGCGCAGAGCGCCATCAGCATCGAGCCCCAGAGCATGTTCTCGTTGAGCAGACAGCCGCCCATGTAGTGCGCATCGTCGGCGTAGCGGTCGTCGCTGGCGCAGACCGCGATGACTGCGCGCAGCGCCGGCGGGCGCAGCGCCGCGACCTGCAGCGCGCCGAACCCGCCCCACGACTTGCCCATCATCGCGACGCTGCCGTCGCACCACGGCTGTGCCGCGATCCAGGCGATCACGTCGCTGGCGTCGTCCTGCTCGATCGGCGAGTACTCGTCGAGCAGCAGGCCCTCGGAGTCGCCCGATCCGCGCAGATCGACGCGCACCGCGGCCCAGCCGTGGCCGGCGAACCAGCGGTGCATCGGCTCGTCGCGCAGCCGGGTGCCGTCGCGCTTGCGGTAGGGGATGTACTCGAGCACGGCCGGTGCCGGGTGCTCGCCGGCGTCGGCCGGCAGCCACAGTCGCGCGGCGAGCTCGATACCGTCACGCACCGGGATGGTGACGTGCTCGATGTCGCGCACCTCGTGCGGGAAACGGTCGACGATCTGCAACCGCCGCAGCATAGCGGCTACGGTGCCGCGATGGCCCGCACTCCGAGCCGCGTCCGCATCGTGTTCCCGACCGCGTGGGACCGCCAGCAGCTCGCCGAGCGCGCGGCGGCGTGGCGCGACGACTTCGCGATCGAGTTCGCGAGTCCGAGCGACGCCGACTGCAGCGACGACTTCGACGTGCTCGGTTTCATCGACGCGGCGGTCGCCGGCTGGGGCGGCGAGGTCGACGGCGTGATGAGCTCGTCGGACTACCCCGGGGCGACCGTCGCCGCCGCGATC
>JAGQRB010000777.1 GCA_020425925.1 Planctomycetota bacterium | reverse complement strand
TGATGATCGGCATCGTGCCGTCCTTCAAGCCGGTGTTCGAGTCGCTCGAGGTCGAGCCGCCCGGACTGACGGTCTTCATCATGGACATCGCGTTCTTCATGCGCGACTACTGGTACCTGATCTTCGGCGGCATGTTCGCGGCGTTCTTCGGGATCAAGGCCGGGACCAAGACGCCGCGCGGTGCGCTCGTCAAGGACCATCTGATGCTGCGGCTGCCGGTGTTCGGCGTGCTGTTCAAGAAGGTCGCGCTGTCGCGCTTCGCGCGCACGTTCTCGACGCTGGTCAAGAGCGGTGTGCCGATCCTCGGCGCGATGGAGATCGTCTCCGACACCTCGGGCAACCTGGTGATCTCGAACATCGTCGACGCCGCGCGCGACAGCGTGCGCAACGGCGAGAGCCTCAGCGATCCGTTCAGCAAGTCGAACGTGTTCCCGCCGATGGTCACCAAGATGATGGCGATCGGCGAACGCGCCGGCGCGCTCGACGCGCTGCTCGAGAAGATCGCCGAGTTCTACGACCAGCAGGTCGAGGCCGAGGTCAAGGGCCTGACCTCGATGATCGAGCCGATCATGATCGCCGTCATGGGCGTGATCGTGGGCGGCATCGTGCTCGCGGTGTTCCTGCCGATCTTCAAGCTGCAGGAGAAGCTCTCGGGCGGCTAGGCCAGGGGAGGGAACGCAATGAACGAGACCCAGAAGCGCCTCGCGCTCTACGGCGCGACCGCGCTCGTGCTCGGCGGCATCGGCGTCGCCGCCGTCGTCGTCGAGACCGAGGCCGATGCGGTCACGCTGCTCAGCGGCGTCGACGTGCAGCTCCGGCTGGCCTACGGCATCCCCGCCGCCGACAAACAGGGCAAGCCCTTGCCGGCGCGCGAGGCGATGATCGACGAAGCGATCCAGACGCTCGCCGTGGTCGAGCGCAGCAGTCCCGGTATGGCGGTCGCGTCCGAGTTCCGCGGCTTCGCGCACATGCTGCGCGGCGAGTACGGCGCCGCGGCCGAGTGCTACGCCCGCGCGCGCGGCTGCTCGGACTGCGGCGACGAGCAGCGCGACGTGCTGGCGTTCAATCAGGCGCGCATGCTGCGGCAGGCCGGCGACGGTGACGCCGCCCTGGCGGTGTTCGCGCAGCACGCCGCCGCGCTCGATTCCCGTTTCGGGGCACAGCGCCGGCTCGAGGAGGCCGCGACGCTGCGGGAGCTCGGCCGGCCGGAGCAGGCGCTGGGCAAGCTCGACGAGGTTCTCGCCGATTCGGCCACGGAGCCGATGGCACGGCTGCAAGCCGGCGCGGAGCTCGCGGAGCTCGGTCGGACGGAGCGCGCCGAGCAGGTGCTCACCGCCGTCGCGCCGGTCTCGCCGGTCGCAAACTACTACCTGGCGCGCCTCAAGTTGCGCGCAGGCAATCCCGATACCGCCATCGAGTTCCTGGAGCGCGCGCTGGCCGCGGCTCCTGCCGATACGAGGCGGATGATTCGGGAAGAATCGGAAGCCTGGCAGGAGCTGTCGACGAACGAACGCTTCACCGGGCTCACGAGTTCCGTTCCGGCGTCCCCTGGTCGCTGAAGCGGACGCAGAAGGAAGAGAGTCACACAAGGGGAAACACGAGGGCGGCCAGGGTGGCCGTTCGCACTTGCAAGGTTGCTAGGGAGATACATATGTCCAAGCGGGAACAGGGCTTCACACTCATCGAGCTGATGATCGTCGTTGCGATCATCGCCATCATCGCGTCGATCGCGATTCCGAACCTCCTCAGCGCGCGTCTCAACGCCAATGAGTCGGCGGCGATCGCGACGCTCAAGAACATCTCGTCGGCCCAGGCCCAGTGCCAGGCGTCCGGCATCATCGACGTCAACACCAACGGCCAGGGCGAATACGGCTTCTTCGGCGAGCTCTCGGGCGCGACCGTCGTCCGCGCCGGCACGCTGCGCATCCAGCCGCCGGTCCTGTCGTCGGCGTTCGGCAACATCGCGAACTCGCGCGTCACGCGTTCGGGCTACCTGTTCCAGATGTACCTGCCGCTCGTGACGAGCGCGGGCGTCTCGGAGCTCGCGGCCGGCGGTGACGCGGGCAACACGCAGAACGTCGACCCGTCGTCGGCCGAGACGATGTGGGCGTGCTACGCCTGGCCGGCGGTGCAGGGCAACTCCGGCAAGCGCACCTTCTTCGTGAACCAGGGCGGTGACGTCCTCGCGACGAACGGCGCCAACACGGCCTACAACGGCACCACCACGGTGCCGGTCTACAACGCCGCCTACATCGCGACGGGCAGCGCTTCGATGAGCGCCGCGATCGCCGCGAACACGGCGGCGCAGGACGGCAACGCCTGGGTCGTCGTCCAGTAAGACGATCGGACTCACGCAGTCGGCGAAACGCCCGCGGCTCGACGAGCCGCGGGCGTTTTGCATTCATGGCCACCGGCAGCAAGCGCCGATAGCAAGGCCGATGTCGGTCCAAACAGAGCAGCTGCTCGCGCCCCATCTGCAGGAGGACGCGCTCGCGGCGCTGATGGCCAGCGGCGAGCTGCCGGCGCCGCGGCCCGCGCCCTCTCCCGTGCCCGCAGCTCCCGCGCTCGTCGTCGAGCCGGCCGGCCGGCAGCGCATCACCAGCGTCTCTATCGTGGTGCCGGCGCGCAACGAGGCGCTGAACCTGCCCGGGCTGCTGGCGGAGATCCGCGCCGAGCTCGAACGCGCCGAGCTCGAGTTCGCCGAAGTGCTGGTGATCGACGACGGCTCGACCGACGACACGCCGCGGATTGCGACCGCGACCGGCGCCCGCGCGATCACGCACGCCCACAGCCTCGGCAACGGTGCCGCCGTCAAGCGCGGCATCCGTGAGGCCCGCGGCGAGTGGATCCTGCTGCTCGACGGCGACGGCCAGCATCCGCCGCAGGAGCTGTCGGCGATGCTCGAGCTCGCCGAGCGCCACGACATGGTGGTGGCGTCGCGCGGCGGCCGCGGCGGCAGCGCGCATCGCAACATCGCGAACCGGATCTACAGCCGTTTCGCGAGCTACGTCTCGGGCCGCCACATCCCCGACCTCACGAGCGGCTTCCGGCTGGTGCGCGCGAGCATCGCCAAGGACCTGGTCTGGGTGCTGCCGAACACGTTCAGCTATCCGACGACGATCACGATGTCGATGCTGCGCTCGGGCTTCTCGGTCGCGTTCCACCCGTTCGCGGTGCGCCAGCGCCGGGGCAAGAGCCACATCCGGCTGTTCGCCGACGGCAGCCGCTTCTTCCTGATCATCCTGCGGATCGCGACGATGTTCGCGCCGCTGCGGGTGTTCCTGCCGATCTCGCTGCTGTTCGCCGCGGCCGGCGTCGGCTGGTATGCGTTCACCTGGTTCACCACCGGGCGCTTCACGAACATGGCGGTGACGCTGCTCGGCCAGGCGACGCTGCTGTTCGCGCTCGGGCTGATCGCCGAGCAGATCGCGGCGCTGCGTTTCCAGAACCTGTCGCGCGACGGCAGATGACCGCGCCGGAGCAGGCGAGTCTCTCCGTGCTGCTCTGCGGCGCCTGGGACGACGGCGACGGCTATCCGCGCACCGCGGCGCTGCGGCAGGGGCTCGAGCGCGCCGGTCACGAGGTCCGCGAGTGCCGGGTGCCGGGCCTCGGTCGCAGTAAGCACCGCCTGCTGCGGCAACCGTGGCGCTGGCCCGCGGCGCTGCTGCGCGCGGCCCGCGACCGCCGTCGACTGCTGGCCGCGCTGCGCAGAGCACAGGCCGAGCGGCGACCCGACTGCATCGTCGTGCCGTACCCGGGCCACCGCCTGGTCGCGGCCGTCAAGGCGAACGCCGCGGCGCCGGTCGTGCTCGACCTGTTCCTGTCGGCCTACGACACCGTCGTCGAGGATCGCCGGCTCTGCGAGCCCGGTTCGCTCGGCGCCTGGTGGCTGCAGCGACTCGATCGCGCGGCCTGCGCCGCCGCCGATCTCGTGCTGGTCGACACGCCGTGCAACGCGGCCTATGTCGCGGCGCTGACCGGGCTGCCGCCCGAACGCTTCGCCTGGCTGCCGCTCAGCGATCCGCACGCTGCCGCGCCGGTACCGCACGCGCCAGTGGCCGAGGTGGGGGACGGTGGCGCCCTGCGCGTGCTGTTCTTCGGCACCGGCGTGCCGCTGCACGGCCTCGACGTGCTGATCGATGCCTGCGTCGACGGGCCGGTGCACCTGACGCTCGTCGGCGGCACCGCCGCGGACCGCGGCCATGCGCGTGCCGCGCTCGGCGACCGCGTCACCCTCGCGCCCGAGTTCGTCGACCGCCACAGGCTCGCCGAGCTGTTGGCGCAATGTGACCTCGTGGCGGGCG
>JAGQRB010000776.1 GCA_020425925.1 Planctomycetota bacterium | reverse complement strand
GCCGACCGGCTACGGTCATGCACTGGCCGACCATCTGATGGGGCTGCACGCGGCGCTCGCGGTCCTGGCCGCGATCGAGCAGCGTGCGAGCGATGGGCGTGGTGGCTCGATCGACCTGTCGGGGCTGGAGTCGGCGTGCGCTCTCTCGCGCGCGCCACGCCAGCCCGAAGGTGCACCCGAGGGCGTCTACCCGACGCGCGGGCGAGATGGCTATTGCGCGCTGTCGGTACGCGGCGATGGACAGTGGCAGCGCTTTGGCGCGCTGGTCGGGCGGCGCTGGACGCGTGCTGCGGCCTTTGCCACCGAGCAAGGGCGACGCCGGCATGCGCGCGTGCTCGACCGCCTCGTCGCGGGCTGGACCGGCGGCCTGGAGGCCGCCGATCTGCGCGCGCGACTTCAGCAAGCCGGCATCGCCGCATCGCCGGTGCAGGATGGCGCCGGGCTGTTCGAGGACCCGCGGCTGCGGATCGGGGGCTTCTTCGTCGCGGCGCCACCGGCAAGCGCGGGTGCGGCTTGGGTCGACCGCCTGCCGCTGCGCTTCGCGGACGCGCCGCTGCCGCGATACCGCGCAGCGCCTCGACGAGGCGAGCACACTGTCGACGTGCTGGGCGAGTGGGTCGGACTGACGTCAGATGTCGCCGCGGAGCTGGCCCAAAGCGGCGTCCTGCGCTGAATCGCGCGCATCGGTCCTGCCGTCCCCGCAGGGCTTGCCTTAATCGTTATATCGTATAATAATCACGCCCGGACCCACCCGAAGCTCCTCTCCCCATGCCTGGCTCCCTTCCCGCAGCAGCCGAGGCGCCGCCGGCGCCGCGGGGCAAGGTCGTCGACCTCGCGCGGGCGATCCGGGAGCATGTCGAGCCGGGCGCGACCTTGCACCTGGCCGGCGGCATCGGTGGACCGAGCGCCGCGATCGCCGAGCTGATGCGCGCGTTCAGCGGCCGCCGCCCGGGCTTCACGCTCGTCCAGAGCACGGTTTGCGGCCATGCGCTGAACCTGTTGCACGCCGGGCTCGTGCGCGAGCTGGTGTGCGCCGTCGCGGCCGAGATCTCCGGCTCCGCGCGACCGAGCGCGATCGTGCATCGGGCCTGCGATCTCGATGGCCTGGTGCTGTCCAACTGGTCGCTGCTGTCGCTGCAGCAGCGCCTGATGGCGGGCGCGTTCGGCCTGCCGTTCATGCCGACGCGCTCGCTGCTCGGCAGCGATCTCGCGGCCGAGCACGCCGGCGAGTTCGCCGAAGCCGACGATCCGTTCGGGACGACGCGAGTCGGTCTGGTGCGGGCGCTGGTGCCCGACCTGTCGATCGTGCACGGGTGCATCGCCGATCCCGACGGGAACACCGTCCTCGCCGCGCCGGCCGGCGAGGACGTCTGGGGCGCTCTGGCGAGTCGCCGCGGCGTCATCGTGACGGTCGAGCGCATCGTCACGGCCGAGGAGCTGCGCCGGCACGCCGCGCTCGTGCGGATCCCCGCGCACCGCGTGCTCGCGGTCTGCGAGGTGCCGCTGGGCCTGCACCCGTTCGCGCTGCCGAATCCGGGCCTCGGGGACTTCGCCCCGTACGAGATGGACCGGGACTTCCTGCGCGAGCTCGGGCAGGCCTCGCGCGATGTCGCAGCGCTGGACCGCTGGATCGACACCTGGGTTCGTGGCTGCGGGTCGCATGCCGAGTATCTGGAGCGGCTCGGCGAGCCGCGCATCGCGGGGCTGCGGCGGCACCCTCAGGACCGGCCAGCGGCCCAACCGGCGCCGCCGGTGGCCCCGGCGGCGACCTGCGATGCGGCGCGCACAACGCTGCCCGCGGCGCAGGTCGATCCCCAGGAGGCGATGCTGCTCGTCCTCGCGCGCGAGATCGCCGAGGCGGTGCGCGAGCGCGGCCACCGCGTCGTGCTCGCCGGGGCGGGTGTCGGGGCGACAGCCGCCTTCCTGGCGTACTTCTGGCTGCGCGCTCGAGGCCACGAGGTGCAGCTGCTGACCGGCAACGGCCAGCTCGGCTACACCCCGGTGCCCGGCGAGTCGATCCTCGGCACCCAAGCCGTCGTGCGCAGCGCGACGATGTTGACCGACACCGTGCTCGCGCAAGGGGTCCTGGTCGGCGGCGGCTACGGCGGCTGCCTCGCGGTGCTCGGCGCCGGACAGGTCGACCGCAGCGGCGCGATCAACTCCTCGCGCGGCGTGGACGGGCGCTTCCTGGTCGGCTCCGGCGGCGCCAACGATGCGCTCAACGCGAGCGAGGTCATCGTCGTGCTGAACCAGTCGCGCGACCGTTTCGTCGAGCGGCTCGCCTACCGGACCGGACCCGGCGACCGCGTGCGCACCGTGGTC
>JAGQRB010000775.1 GCA_020425925.1 Planctomycetota bacterium | reverse complement strand
TGCCGCGCTGTTCGCCGCTTTCGCCGCGATGCCGGGGCTCGAAGCGCGCTACACCGAGGAGAAGCACCTCGCCCTGCTCGCGGTGCCCTTGACCAGTGCGGGTCGGCTCTACTTCCTGCAACCCGGCTACCTCGCGCGCGTCGTCGAGAAACCCGAGCCGTCCAAGCTCCTGATCACGCCGGACAAGCTCCGGATGGCGGATCGCGACGGCGTCGAGGTCATCGACCTGCAGCAGAGCGAACGCCTGCGTCTGTTCGTGACCTCGCTGGTGCGGGTCTTCCGCGGTGATCGCGCGGCGCTGACCGAGCACTATTCGATCGAGTACACGCCGAGCCCGGACGACCCCGCGGCGTGGACGCTCGCGCTCGCGCCGAAGCGGGCGCCGCTCGACCACATGATGAAGTCGCTGACGCTGCGGGGCAAAGGCGTCGCCGTGACCGGCTTCGAGCTCGTCGAGCCGAACGGTGATCGCACCGTGACGAAGATCATCGCGGCCGACCCCGAGCGCGAGTTCAGCGTCGCCGAGAAGACCGAGCTGTTCGGCATCGAAGTCGGCGAGCGGGCGCGTTGATGACCGCCGAGCGGCGCGCTCTCGCACTCGGCGCGCTCGTCCTGGCCGCGCTCGGGCTGTTCGTCGCGATGCGGCTGTCGGTCGTCGCCGACATCGCGCACTTCCTGCCCGACGACGCTGCCGATACCGACGTGCATCTGGCGCGCGAGCTGGTGACCAGCGCGCTGAGCCGCACGATGGTGGTCGTGATCGATGCGCCCGACGACGACATCGCGGCGCGCGCGAGCCGCGAGTTCGAGGCCGAGCTGCGGCGCGAGCCGCGCGTCGCGGCCGAGCTCGTGGCTTTCGACGCCGGTCCGCCCGCGGGCATCGAGGACGCGCTGTGGCAGATCTACGAACCCCACCGTTTCGCATTCCTCGCGCCCGACGCCGCCGCCGCCGCCGAGCGGCTGACCCCGGCGGCGCTCGCCGAAGCCGCGGCGAGCCTCAAACGGCGGCTGGCGACGCCGGCTTCGAGTCTGCTGGCGCGGGTCGTCCCGGGCGATCCGCTGCTGATCCTGCCTGAGTTGTTCCAGCGGCTCATCGGTGGCACCGGCGACGGACTACGGGTCGTCGACGGGCGCTTCCTGACCGAGCGCGGCGCCGGTGCCGTCTGCTTCGTGACCACCGCGTCGTCGGCGTCCGACGGCAGTGCCCAGCGCGTCGTGCTCGACGGTCTGCAGGCCGCGTTCGCCGCGGTCGATGCCCGCCATGGCGACGAGCTCGAGCTCGGCGTCAGTGCCACAGGCCGGTTCGCGGCGCGTGCCGAGGCCGCGATCCGGGCCGACATCCAACGGGTCAGCATCGGCTCGACGGTCGGCCTGATCGCGTTCCTGCTGGTGGTCTTCCGTTCGCTCCGACTCGTGCTGCTGGTTGCACCGGTGCTCGCGACGGCGTTCCTGGCCGGCACCGCCGCGTGCCAGCTCGCCTTCGGGCAGGTGCACGGACTCACGCTCGCGTTCGGCGCCGCGCTGATCGGCGTCTCGATCGACTACGCGGTGCACTTCCACTGCCATCACGTGTTCGCGCCCGAGCCCGAGGGGCCGCGCGCGACCCTGCGCGCGATCTGGACGCCGCTCGTCGTCGGCGCGGCGACGACCGTGGTCGGCTTCTTCGCGCTGATGCTGTCGTCGTTCCCGGGATTGCGCCAGCTCGCGGTCTTCGCGGTCGCCGGCATCCTCGCGGCGTTGTTGGCGACGCGCCTGTTCTTGCCGGGTCTGGCGGCCAGGGGCGGCGAGCCGACCGCCGTCAGCCGCGCGATCGTGCGACGACTCGGCGCGCTGTTCAGCTGGCGTGGTCGCCGCCGCGGCTGGCTGGCGGTGCCGCTGATCGCGACGCTGGGGTGTGCCGCATTCGGTCTGCCGCGACTGCAGTGGAACGACGGCGTCGCGGCGCTCAATCGCCTCGACCCCGAGTTGCTCGCGGCCGATGCCGCGGTGCGCGAGCGTGTGGTGCGCTACGAGCAGGGCCGGGTCGTGCTCGCGATGGCCGACGACGAACAGACCGCGCTCGAGCACAACGACCTGGTCGTGCACGCGCTCACCGGGGCAGTCGAACGCGGCGAGCTCGGTGGCTTCCGCAACATCGCGACGCTGGTACCGAGTGCCCGCCGTCAGCGCGAGGTCGATCGCACGCTGCGAGACGACGCCGCGCTCTGGGACCGGGTCCGCACCGCGTTCGCGGCCGAGGGTTTCCGGCCCGAGGCGTTGCAGCCGTTCCGTGACGCGCTGCGGGCCGCGGCGCCCGAACCGCTGGTGCCGGGCGATCTCGCCGAAACCCCGCTCGGCGTGCTGGTGCGTCCGTTCCGGATCGTCGCCGACGGCAGGGTCGGGTTCCTGACCTTCCTGCGCGACGTGCGCGACGAGCCGGCGCTGCGGCGCACGCTCGCCGGCGTCCCGGGCCGCCTGCTCGCGATCGAGGGTGCGTTGAGTGCGGCCTACGGCGCCTACCGCGAACGGCTGCTCGAGCTCTGGCTCCTCGGCCTGGTCGCCGTGCTCGCGCTCGTGGCGCTGCGGCATCGCGCCGTGCGGCCGACGGCGATCGCTTGCGTGCCGGCGCTGCTCGCCGCCGCCGGCACGGTCGGCCTGCTCGCGCTGTTCGATCAGCCACTCAACATGCTTTCGCTCGTCGCCCTGCTGATGATCGTCAGCATGGGTGTCGACTACGGCGTCTTCCTGGCGGAGAACCACACCGCGGCGCGACGGCTCGACGCGACGTGTCTGGCGGTGTTCGTCGCCGGCGTGTCGACTGCGCTCGGGTTCGGTCTGCTCGCGATCTCCGAGCAGCCGGCGCTGCGCGGCATCGGACTGACTTCGGGCGTCGGCGTGCTACTGTGTCTCGTTCTGGCGCCGGCGAC
>JAGQRB010000074.1 GCA_020425925.1 Planctomycetota bacterium | reverse complement strand
GCGTCGCGCAGCAGCTCGACGACGTCGGACGTCGCGCGCGCCGCCGGTCGGACGGTGCGCGACGCCAGGTCCCACAGACCGACGCCGGCGCCGTCGGTGACGAGCGCGTGCAACGCGACGGCGTTGCCGTACACCGCGGGCGCGACCTCGTTGCGCGTCAACACGTTCGCCAGCCCGACGACCGGCAGATCGCGGTCGGCGAACGGACGCTGCGTCAGGAAGCCCCACAGCGGCGGCTGCAACACGGGCAGGTCCGGCAGGCCGGTGACGCCGAACGGTCGCCCGGGAGCGGCATCGGCCGCGGCCGTGAGCAGCGCGCGCTGCGCGCTCGCGACGGTGTCGTCGTCACCGTCGTAGCGCTGCAGCCAGGCGCGCCCGCCGACCGCGAGCGCGCCGAGCGCGACCAGCCCCGCGAGCACAGCGATCACGGTGCGCCAGCGCTCCGCGCGCGCGAACGCGATCGCGACCAACAAGGCCAACGCCGGTACCGCGTCGAACACGAAACGACCGGCGAGCTCGCCGTCGTGCAGCACGACGTGGGTCGTTCCCGGCAGCAGCAGCCCGGCCAGCCACGGCAGGCACCAGAACGCACGCCGTCGGTTCGCGAGCGCGACTGCGGCGAGCACGGCGAGCGCGGTCAGGGTCCACGCCGCGGGCGCGAGCGGCGGCGCGACGAGCTGCTGCAGCAGCGTCGCCGCATTGGCAGCGCGCTCCGTGAGGGTCTGGCTCGCCCCGGCCGTGGTGAAGACGCCGAGCAACGCGCGGCGCCAGAGCAGGTAACCCGCCACCAGCGCGAAGAACGGCAGGTGCGTGCGCCAACGCGGTCGGTCCGCCCCTCGCACCAGATCGAGCGCCAGCAGCGAGAACGGCAGCAACACCGCGCCTTCCTTGCTGGCGCACGCCAGCCCCACCGCGAGCAACGGCACGATCGCGCGACCGTCGCCGTCGCGCCAGCGCAGGAACGTCCAGTAGGCGAGCGTCGAGAAGAACACCTGCAGGCCGGTGGTCCGCGCCGCGACCCACGCGGTCGGCTCGACCGCGGCCGGATGCAGCACGACGACCAGGCCGGCGGCGAAGCCCGCGAGCAACGGCCGCTGCGGCACCAGCCGCGCCGCCGCCAGCGCGACGAACGCGACCGTCCCCGCGAACAGCAGCAGATTGAGCAGGTGGAACCCGGACGGCGCGGTCGACGCCGCCCAGTTCACCCCGAAGGTGAAGCTGACGAGCGGTCGGTAGAGGTCGCGCACGCCGAACCACGGCCGCACCCATTCCTCGAGCACGCGGCCCCAGTGCACCGCGCCGGCATCGCGGTCGTAGTAGTAGACCGTCAGGAAGTCGTCGCTGCGGAAGCCGTGCGACAACACCGGCCAGAACCACGCGACCGCCAGCAGTGCCGGGATCAGCAGCCAGAGCCGTGCGGCTTTCGTCACGGCCGAGAACGTAGCGCCGATGCGCTACGATCCGAGCACTTCGCGGGCGCGCTCGAGGATCTTCGTCGGACTGAACGGCTTGGTCATGTAATCGTTCGCGCCGGCGGTCTTGCCGACCTCGCGATCGCTCTCCTGCCCCTTGGCGGTCAGCAGGATGATCTTGACGTTGGCCAGATCGGGGTCGCTGCGGACCTTCTCGGTGACCTCGAAGCCGTTGATCTTCGGCATCATCACGTCGAGGAACACGAGGTCCGGGCGGTGCGTCCGGATCGCGGCGATCGCCTCCTCGCCGTTGCGCGCCTCGATGACCTCGTAGTCACCCTTGCGCAGCACGAACGACAGCGAACGGCAGATGAACGGCTCGTCGTCGACGACGAGGATCTTGTGTTGTGGCATCAGCGTGCCCCCTCTCCGGTGCAGCGCACCACGACCGCGGTGATGTCGTCGCCGACGACCTCGGCACCGCGGAACCTGTGGACCTCTTCGACGATCGCGTCGACGATCCCGCGGGCACTGCGCCCGGGCGCGACCTGGGCGAACAACGCCGCCAGCCGGTCCTCGCCGAACATCGCCTCGGCACCGTCGGTCGCCTCGGTGATGCCGTCGGTGTAGATCAGCAACACGTCGCCCGGCGTGAGCTCGAGCTCGCGCGCCTCGTAGCCCGGGTGCTCGAGGAAGCCGAGGATGGTGTGCTCGGTCTTGATCGTCTCGATCCGGTCGGTGGCGGCGCGGTAGATGAACAGGTCGTTGTGACCCGCGCTCAGGTACTCGACGCGGCGATCGTTGGCGCGCAGGCCGACGGCCGCCGCGGTCAGGAACCGCTCGGTGCTCGTGAGATCGTCGTACATCGCGGCCGCGAAGTCGTCGAAGACCTGCGCGACCGAGGAGCGCACCGAGGCGAGCGTGCGCAGCGTCGCGCGCGCGCTGACCATCATCATGCCCGACGCCAGGTTGTGGCCCGAGACGTCGGCGACGACGACCATCGTTCGGCCGTCGGCGAGCTCGACGTAGTCGAAGTAGTCGCCGCCGACCGCGCCGCAGGCCTGGTACTCGGCCGCGACATCGAAGCCACCGAGTTCGAGCGCGTTCTTCGGCAGGATCTGGCGCTGGATCATCTGCGCCATCGCGAGTTCCTTGCCGAGCGTCGCGGTCTTGCGCGCACCGAGAACCGCGCCGAGCATCGCCGCGAACGACTCGGCGACCTGCCCTTCCTCGCTGCCGAGCTCGGCGTCGCCGCTGTAACTGGTCACGGCCTTGTCGAACAGCAGCAGCGCGCCGAGCACGACGCGCTTGTCGCCGGAGCCGTAGGTCACCGGCACGCCGAGGATCTGGCGCTTCGCGAAGTGCTCGGGTGAGCCCGGCTCGCCGAGGCGCTGGCCAGCGGGGATCGAGCGCAGGATCACGCCGTCCTCGACCGCGAGCACTTCCGCCAGCAGGCCCTCGGCACTCGAGTGCACCGGGTCCAGGCGCACCTGAACAGCGCCCGGGTCGTCGAGCGCGTGGTCGACGAGCACCTCGCAGGTGCCGGTGCCGGGTACCTCCATGAGGAACATCACCCGTTCGGTCGCCGCGGCGACGCGGCAGGCCCGCACGCCGAGCAACGCGATGTCCTCGTCGTCGACGCCGGCCGACAGCCGCGGCAGCGTCTCGGTCAGCATCGCGACCTGTTCGAGCAGGCGCAGCGAGCTGGCGTTCATGCTCTCCATGTCGCTCTCGAGCCGCTCGCGCGCCTCGACGAGCTGCAGCAGCGACGCGACCAGCGCGCCGGCGGCCGCATCGTCGCCGCGGGCCGACGCGACGACCTCGCCGTCGTGCAACAGGCAACGGTGTTCGACACCGCCGGCATCGATCTCGCCGAAGCGCGCGATCTCACCGCCGTCGAGACCGAGCACGCGCACGCCGACGCCCGGAATGACGTCGGGCACGTTCGCGAGCAGCTCGCTGGATCCTGGACTGAGAGTCACGGCCGACCTCAGATCCCGGCCTTGACTGCGATCTCCTTGGTGAGGCGCAGGCAGTTCCAGCCGTCGCGCCGCACGTAGCTCAGCTCGTCCATGACCATCTGAGCGATGTGGATACCGAAGCCGCCGGCCTCGGTCGGCATTTCGTTGCCGGCCGCCGCCTCGGTCTCGCCGTGCGCGATCGGATCGAACTCCGGCCCGCGATCACGCAGCTCGATCTGCAGCTGCTCGTTGGTCAGCGCGAACTCGATCTCGATCGGCTCGTGCTCGTCGTGGTGGTAGCCGTGGCGCAGCACGTTCGTCACCATCTCCTGCACCGCCAGCAGGACGTTGTAGCGATTGCCCTCCGGATCTTCCGCGAAGGTCACCGACTCGAGCAGGGTCTCGCCGGTCTGCCAGACCAGACGAAGGTGGTCCATCGAACCAACTAGCTGCAAAACGACCTTGGCGTGCATGGGCTGTGCTGTCCTCCCCGGCCCTATCGGCCGGGTCCGCCGTCACCATGAATCCGGCCGTGGATTCCACGCGTCGGTTCGGCAGCCGTCCCGCCGCGGCGGCACGATTCCGCCCTTGGCATCGCCGGTCCGCCGACGCTACGATGGTCGTCCTGGCCGCGGCCGAACGCCCGATCCACCCAGGGTCCGGGCAGGTCGCAGGAGGGTGGTTTGTCGCATTTCCGGTCGATTCGCGCGGCGAAGGTCGCCGCATGTCTGCTGTCGTTCGCTGCGGCCGCCGGTCTCGGCGGCTGCTCGACGGCACGCTACGTCCCGCTCGAGACCGCGCCGCCGGCACCGCTGCCGAACGCGGTCTCGGCCGCCGCGATCCTCGCTCCGACGGCCGACGCGCGCACCGAGCTCGAGCGCCTGCCGCGGTCGAGCGCGCCGCCGATCGCACTGCGCCGCGCGTTCCTCGAGCTCGAGCTCGGCCATGCCAGGGCCGCGATCGACGCGACCTCCCAGGTGCTGTACTCCGCCTCGCGGCCGGCCGCCAACGAAGAGGCGTTCGCGCGCTACCTGCGCGGTCTCGCCTACGTCAAGGGCGGCACCCCGGAGCTCGCGGCCTACGACCTCGACCGGGCGCGCCAGCTCGCGCTCGATCCCGGCCTCGTGGGCCGGATCGGCGAGGTAGCCGCGACGCGGCCGGCCGCTGCATCGGGTAGCGCGGTCGCGGCGCTCGGCGTCCACTCCCGCGCGCAGTGGCACGCGGTCGCCGCGAACCCGCGCCGCCTCGATCCGATGGATCGCGCGACCCGGATCACGGTGCACCACTCGGCGATGTACTTCCGCAACGACAGCCCGGCGGCGGCGGCGGTGCAGATCCAGCAGATCCAGCACGAGCACATGGCGGGCCGTGGCTACGGCGACATCGGCTACCACTACCTCATCGATCCGGCCGGACGCGTGTGGCAGGGTCGGCCGCTGCGCTGGCAGGGCGCGCACGCCAGCGGTGCCAACAACATCCGCAACATCGGCGTCTGCGTGCTCGGCAACTTCGTGCGCGGCGCCGACGGCCAGCAGCCTTCCGCGGCTCAGGTCGGCGCGCTGCGTCACCTGATCGTCGCGTTGATGCAGGACCACGACATCCCCGCCGGCGAGATCTTCCGACACAGCGACTTCAAGGCCACGGCCTGCCCGGGTCCCCTGCTCGAGCCGGTGATCGACCGGATCGCCCGCGAGCTGCGCGGCGGCGTGCCGGAGTACCGGGTCGCGACGCCGGCGCCCTGAAACACCGGCGACCTGAAGCCGGGCGCCGGATCGCGCGAGCGCTCCAACTCGGCCGCGCCCCTGGCCGATAGGACGGTGTGCTCGGCCCCGCCCCGTCTCCACAACCGTTGCCCGGCGCGCGCACGAGCTGCGCGCTGCTGACGCTGCTGACGATCTTGCTGGCGTGGCCATCACCGCCCGAGGCGCTGCGGGTGATCGTGCTGCCGTGCTACTTCGCGCTGCTGTTGTGGTTCTTCTGGACCGCGTCGAGCGGCCGTGGGCTGCTGCAGGGCCAGCCGATGCGACTGGTCTGCACCGGATTCCTGGTGCTCTGGCTCGGCTTCACGGCGGCGGCGGTGGTCCACTTCGGCGAGCTCGAGGCCTACCACGCGGCGTTCGTCTACGTCCGCGCGGTCTGCGAACGCGGCGCCCTGTTCCTGCTCGGGCTGACGCTGATCGCCTACGGGCTCATGCTGTGGATTCCGGCCCAGCTGCGTGCCCACGAAGTGCTGCAGCGCGATCTCGATCATCAGACCAGCGAGCTGCTCGTCGCCGAGCACGCCCGCAGCGAGCTCGAACACCGGCTGGTCGAGGCCGACCGGCGCGCGATCCTCGGCGGCATCGCCGCGAGCATCGCCCATGACCTGCGCAACCCGCTCGCGATCGTCGTCGGCACCGCCGAGTCGCTCTGTCGCAAGCAACGGGGGCCGGCGGAGATCCGGGAGCACACCGACGTCATCCGCCGCAACATCGACAAGGCCAACCAGACGTTGAGCGCGCTGATCGATCTCGGCCGACCGCGCGCCAGCGCGCCGGCGACGATCGACGCCCGCGCCGTCGTCCAGGAAGTGCTCGGGCTCGTGGTCACCGAGGGGCGCCGCCGCCGCATCGCGTTCGCGATCCGGGTAGACGGCCGAGCCGGTCGCGCCGGGACGGCACCGCGGGTCTTCGCCGACCGCACGCTGCTGCAGCAGGCGCTGCTCAACCTGGTGCTCAACGCGATGCAGGCGACGAGCAGCGGCGGCACCGTGACGCTGCGCCTGCGCCAGCGCCGGCACGGCTCGAACGCGATGACCGTGGTCGCGGTCGAGGACCGCGGACGCGGCATCGAGCAGCCGGTGCGGATGCCGCAGTTCGCCCCGTTCCACACCACCAAGCCCGACGGCACCGGCCTGGGCCTCTGGAGCTGTCGCCGCATCGTCGCCGAGCTCGGCGGGCGCCTGGCGCTCTACCCCCGCCACCGCGGCGGCGCGCGCGTCGCGCTGCTGCTGCCGGCCGCGCCCGCGAGTGCGCCGGCCACCACTCCGACCGCAGCCGCCACCACCGACCTCGAGGAGACCAAGCCATGCCTCGGCGCCACGTCCTGATCGTCGACGACGAGCCCGACCTGCGCTGGGTCCTGCGCGGTCTGTTCGAGGATGCCGGCTATGCCGTCGACGAGGCCGGCGACGGCGAGGAGGCGCTCGCACGGATCGCCGCGGCGCTGCCCGACGTCGTGCTCAGCGACGTCCGGATGCCGAACATGGCGGGGCCCGAGCTGCTGCGCGCGGTGCG
>JAGQRB010000774.1 GCA_020425925.1 Planctomycetota bacterium | reverse complement strand
GCGAGTGGTGCCTGCGGTCCGTGTCGTCGCCGCGTGGCAGCCGCACCTCGATTCGGAGTCCGGATCGGGATCGGGAAGTGCGACGATCTCGGGCGTCTCGGGATCGCCGGCGACCGCTCCCATCGGCAGGACCGCGAACGGGCGGAGGTGGCGGGCGCTCGAGGGCAGGGATCGGTCGGGGCGTGGCATCGCGGGTGTTGCTGCAAGAGGCGGCAGCGTTGCCGCGGCGTTCCCCGAAATCCGGCCTGTGGGTTTCGCCGGCGGTCCGGCGGGGCCCGCCGGCACACGACGGCGGGAGCGCCCGGCGCTAGGCTGTTCGACCCCGGAACCGATGATCGAGCCCTCAGACTTCCAGCTCCGACTCGCCGCTGCGCGGCGCGGCGAGCGTCAGGCGCTGGATGCCTTGTTCGAGCGGTTCTACGCGCGAGTGCAGGCGCAGGTGCACCAACTGTTGGTGCGCGACCTGCGCGATCGCCGGCCGTGGCTCGCGTCCATGTTCAGCACCGGCGACGTCGTGCAGGAGGTGTTCGTGCGGGTGCTGCGGGATCTGCCCGAATTTCGCGGCGAGTCCGAGGCGGAGTTCGTCGGTTACCTCGCCGCGATCATGAAGAATCGTCTGCGCGACGCGGTGCGGTTCCACGAGGCGCTGCAGCGCGATCGGCGCCGGGTGCAGAGCGCCGACGAGGAGGCGCCGGCGGCGCGTCCCGAGGACCCGGCCGACCGGTTGATCACCTGCGACGAACTGGCGCGCTACTCCGACGCGTTGGCGCGGTGCTCGCAGCGTGAGCGCGAGTTGCTGAGTGCCCGCTTCGATTCCGACGGTGAGCCGCCGACGTTCGCGGAGTTGGCCACGCGGTTCGGCTATCCGACCGAGGGTGCCGCGCGCAAGGCGTTCTTCGTCGTCAAGGCGCGACTGCTGGCGCGACTCGGCGGGGACCGATGAGCGACGATGCCGACAGCGTCCTAGAAGCGCTGATCGCGGCGGCGCTCGAATGCGAGGCCGACGGTCGCGAGGTGCGGCTCGAGCAGGTCTGCGCGGAGCGGCCGGACCTGCTGCCAGCGGTGGCCGCGGCGCTCAGCCGGTCCGGGGCGCTCGGCGACCTGCATCGCGTGGCCAGTGCGCAGGTGACACCGCGCGAACGCGTGCTCGCCGGTCGCTATCGGCTCGACGCCCCGCTCGGGGCGGGTGCGATGGGCGTGGTCCACTCCGGTTTCGATCTCGAACTGCAGCGTCGAGTCGCGGTCAAGATTCTCCGCACCGAGCTGCTCGACGGCCGCGTCGCCGCCGCGCGGTTCGATCGCGAGGCCGAGGTGCTCGCCGCCGTGCGCCACGGGGCCGTGGTGACCGTCTTCGATCGCGGCAAGACCGCGGAGGGTCTGCGGTTCCTCGTCATGGAGCTGCTCGACGGCCTGCCGCTCTCCGACCTGCTGGCGGCGGCTTCCGAGCGCGCCGAGACCGTCGGGTTGCGCGAACTCGACGACACGGCCTGGTTGCGGCGGTTCTTCGACGCCGACGCCGCGATCGAGTCGAGTTTCCTGCGCCAGGTGATCCGGTGGGCCGCGGAGCTCGCCGACGGGCTCGAGGCGGTGCACTCGACGGGCGTGCTGCACCGCGACATCAAGCCGTCGAACGTCTTCCTGCGGCGCGATGCTTCGGCGGTGCTGGTCGACTTCGGTATCGCGGCCCGCGACGCCGAGGCGACGATCGCGAGCCGCGAAACGCCGATCGGGACGCCGGCGTATCTCGATCCCCGCCAGCTCGAGCCGGGCGCGTCGGCCGCGGCGAATGCGAGCGTCGACGTCTACGGGTTGACGAGCACGCTCTACCACATGGTGACCTTGCGGCCGCCCTACGAGGGTACGCCGCACGAGGTGTTCGCCGCGATCCAGCGACGCGAACCGCCGCTGGCCAGCGGGTTGCGTCCCGGCTTGCCTCGCGACGTGCAGGCCGTGCTCGATCGCGGCATGCATCGCAACCCGGCGCGGCGCTACGGCTCGGCGAGTGCGCTCGGCGAGGATCTCGAAGCGCTGCTGGCGTTCCGGCCCGTCACGGCGCGGTCGACCGGCAGGCTCGCCCGGGCCGTCCGGCGGGTCGTGCGTTCGCGCGACTTCTACGTCGGCCTCGCGATCCTGGCCGTGCTGGGCGCGGTCGGCGCGGTGTTCGGCTGGCAGCGGAGCGCGCTCGAGGCGCGTCGGGAGCAGTGGGCGGATGTCTGGCGCGAGCTGCCGCCTGCGCTGTTCGATGCTCCGGTTCGATTGCGACGGATCGAGGATGCCGCGGCTCGCGCAGCGGTGGCGGCGCGATTGGATCGACTCGTCGAGTTCCGTGTCGAGCCCGTGCCCTCGTTGCTGTTGCGCGCGGCGTTCTCGCTCGACAACGGCGATGCGCGGGCCGCCGCGGCGGACATGAACGCGCTCGCCAAGGAAATCGACACGCCCTACACCCATGCGGTTGCTGCGAGCTACGACCGCGTGCCGACCGACGCGGTCGACGCCGAGGGACTCGAACTGCCGCCTCTACCGGCGATGTCGTCGGCGCTGGAGGCCTACGTGTTCGTGTTCCACCGACTGCGGACGCCGGATCAGGTCACGGCGGCCGAGATCGCGCTGCTCGATGGCGGCGAGGAGGCGCCGTTGTTCCTCCGCGACCTGCAACTGCGGTGCCGCTTCATCGTCACGATGGCGATGCCGGAGCGGGAGATGGTCGGAGCCTGCCGTGACCTTCTCGAGCAGGCGATCCGTCTCGAGGTCGCGCATGGCCGGCGCACGGCCCTGACCGCAACCGTGGTCGGAGTGCTCTACCTGCTCGAAGGTCGCGCGTCCGAGGCGGTCGATGTCCTGCGTCAGGGTGTGGAGCTGGCGCCCGAGTCGCACTCGCTGCGGATCAACTACGCCAACACGCTGCGCACGATCGGGGACATGCAGGGCGCGCGTGAGCAGCTCGAGGTCGCGATCCGGATGCGGCCGGAGACCCTCGGCGCCCGCCGGACGCTGCTCCACGTGCTGCTCGATCTCAAGGACTTCGATGCCGCCGAGCGGCTGTTCGGCGAGACGCCGTTCGCGACCGGCGACGAAGGCCGCGGGCAGCGGCACTGGATGCGCGGCACGATTGCGCTGGCACGGGCCGTGTTCCACGAGTTCCGCGACGAGGATGTGGATCGGTTGCGCCACGCCCGCCGAGCCGTCGAGGAGCTGGCAGCCGGCGAGGGGCTCGGTAACGCCTGGTGCGCCGACGGACTGCCGATGGCACGTGCCCTCGCCGAGGAGTACGACGACGTCGTGCTCGAGTACCTGCGACGGGCGATCCGGAATCCGATCGATTGGCGCAACCTCACGGATCTCGCGGCGACCATGCCCGAGCAGCTGACGCCGGAGCAGACTCGCAGCATGCGCGAGTTCGTGCTCGCGTTGCGTCGGACCCTGGCGCCGCTGCAGTCCGAACCGCGCTGAGGGCCGGGTGCCGGCCGTCGTTCACTTGACGACCTGCACCGTCAGACGCTGGGTCGTGAACACCTCGTTGTTGCCGGCATCGAAGTGCACACCCTGGACCCTCAGCGTCATCGGGTCGAGCGGTCCGGGCAGCGGCAGCGACCAGCGCACCGTCGGGCCGAAGCCGATCGGCAGCGTCGCGAGGTAGCCCGGGCCGGTGTTCGGCACCAGCAGCCAGCACCCCGGGTGCACCAGCGGCACGCCCGTGAGCGAGCCCGAGAACGGCTGGAAGCCGACGATCGCGGTCGCGAGCGCGCCGGGCGCGAGGTTGCCGAGCCGGATGCCGCAGTTCACGTCGCCGATCAGCTGGCTGCCGTACCACGACAGCTGCGCGTTCTGGCTGCAGCCCGGGCCCGAGAGCGATGGCGTCGGCTGCACCGGGTGCTCGTAGACGTCGACTTTGAGGCGGTCCAGCAAGTTGGTGTCGACTGCGTAGGCCAGCAGGAACCGGTCGGCGTTCGAGTCGAACGCCACCGCGCCGGCCCCGAGATCCTGATTGGCAGTCGGTACGTAGCCGGTCTCGAACAAGAGGCCGTAGCCGGTGGAGTCGGCGAGGCGAATGCGGACCGTCTCACTGACCGTCGAACGATACGCCAGCAGGAAGTGGCTGCGGGTCGCGTGATCGATGTCGACGCCGAGCTGTTCGAGCGGCTCGCCGGACGGCAGGAAGATCGAGCGCTCGAGACCCGTCGCGTCGTAGCTGGTGCCGTTCCAGGTACAGATCCGGCGTCCGAAGTACTTGGCGGCGGTACCGGACGGTTTCGAGCCGAGGTCGGCGACACTGCCCTGTGAGAACACCACGAGCAGGCGTTCGTCGAAGCCCGCGACGTGCGGTGCCATCTCGTGCAGCGATCCCTGCGCGACCGGCACGACGGTCGAGGCGCCGACGTTGCCGAGCACGTCGACGGGCGCGAGCTCGATGTCCCAGTCGTCATGCGGGCTCAGCGCCGGGAAGTTGCCGATCACCTGCCAGGCGACGCCGTAGCGGCCGGTCCACAGCCGGGCCTTGCCGACGGTCGGCCGCGCGAAGTCCTCGAACGGGTGCGACGCGATCGGGAACGGCGTGCCGGCCTGGCCGGTGCCGGCGACCGTTACCGCGACGCCCCAGATCTGGCTGGTCGTGGTCTCGTACCAGGTCAGGCCGCCCTCGCGCTGGAACACCACGAGCAGATCGCCCTGCGCCGACGGGTCGAGGTCCGTTCCGACGTCGGGCCGCCAGGCCTGCGCCGTGCCGGTGTCGATCGTGCCGTAGATCGTGCTGGTGTTGACATCGGAGACGAGGTGGCGATGGAAGCGCAGCTTGCGGGTGTCACTGGTGGTGAAGTAGCGCGCGAACGCGAGCAGTACGCTACCCGACCGGCGGTGCTCGCCGAGGCTCGGGTTGGTCGTCGACCATGACGACGTGACGTCGGAGTAGATCGGGCGGACGGTCGAACCGTCGTCGTCGGTGCGCGCGAGCACGAGGTCGGCGTCGGTCGACGACACCCATTTCTCGTAGGCGTGCCAGATGTTGCCGACCGCGCCGGCCGGGGTGTAGCAGACGTCGACCTCGCCGATACGGGACGCGGTGGTGACGGTGTAGAGGTTGCCGACCAACGGGTCGACGACGAGCGGGAAGCGTGCCGCGGCGAGCTGTTCGCGCGGTAGCCGCAGCTCCAGCACGCAGCCTCCCGGATCGGACTGCAGTGCGGTCGTCATCACCGAGCGTCGGCCGTCGGCGTCGACTGCCGTCGCGGCGCCGTAGCGCACGATCGGGCGACCGTCGTGATCGACGAAGTCGATCGCCGCGTGGGCGGCGGCGCGGGGTGCCGCGGACAGCGTCGTCTCCACCCGGCCGCGGATCACGAGATCGCCGTCGCCGCCCGGCCGGATCGCGAACTCGAACGTCTGCTCGAGGCCGTCGTCGCGCACCTCGTAGGCTTCGACGACGCCGCCGAGGTCGAAAGCGGCGCGATACCCGGCGCTCGTCGAAATGGTCGCCGCGGTCAACGGCAGCCTGTCCTCGCCGATCGCCACCGACAGCGTGCGCCAGCGCAGCGACCGGGTCGCGGGGTAGTCGCGGCCGAGGTAGGGGACGAAGGTCGCGCCGCCGTCGAACGCGACCTTGTAGTCGGCGCCGGCAGCCCAGCAGCCGTAGTCGACCCCGCCGTCGGACGCCTGGGTGTGGATCGGGACGCGCGCGGCCGCGACCGTTGCGCCGCGATGGAGCCGTGGTGCCGACTGGGCGGGCGCGCTGGTCGCGAGTGTCGCGCCGAGCAGGAGGAGGACCGGATCGAGTGCTTTCATCGCGTGCTACCGGGGACGTGCGGGGGAAGTTGCCGGAGCGCGGTCCCTGCCGCGCCCCGGCGTTGCGTCTCGCCGCGGGCAATGCCCGTGATCGAGGGTCACTTGACGATCGGCACGCCGAGCCGATCGGTGGTGAAGACCTCGGTGCCGGCGGCGTCGAAGTGCACGCCCTGGAACCAGAGCGTCATCGGGTCGAGGAACTCGGGCAGGTCGATCTGCCACAGCGTCGAAGGGCCGAAGCGCACCGGCAGGGTCGCGAGGTGGAGCGGGCCGGTGTTCGGGACATTGAGCCAGCAACCCGGGTGCACGGCCGGCACGCCGGTGATCAGCTGACTGAACGGCGCGAGCCCGACGATCACGGTGGCCAGTGCGCCTTGCGGCAGGTTGTAGAGCCGGATCGCGCAGCCCTCGTCGCCGATCAGCTGGCTACCCGACCAGCTCAGGGTCGCCGCGCTGCAGCCCAGCCCGCTCGTCGATATGGCCGGCTCGTGCGGATGGGCGTAGCGATCGACGTAGGTGCGGTTGTTGACGCCGAGGTTGCGGCAGTAGCCGAGCAGGAAGCGATCGTGCAGGTCGTCGAACGCGACTGCGCCCGAGATCGTCGTCTCGTTGTTGGCCGCGGCGTAGACCGTCGCGCTCGCCAGCAGGCTGCCGGTGTAACCGACGGTCCGCAGGTAGACGTTCTGGGTCACCGTGCTGCGGAACATGATCGCCGCATGGCTGCTGGTGCGGCGGTCGATGTCGATACCGGTCAGCACCAGCCGCGGGTCGGGTTCGAGATGGCTCCAGCCGCCCTGTAGCGAGAAGGCGGTTCCGTCCCATAGCAGGCGCCGCGCGAACGCACCGTTGCCGTTCGGTCCGCTCGGGTTCGAACCGAGCTGCGCGGTCGTGCCGTGCACCCACGCGAGCACGGCATGGCTGGCGGACCCCGCGAGTCGCGGCGTCAGCTCGTGGCGATCGTTGCCGACGCCGAATCCGGTCTCGCCACGGACGCCACCGTGGCGGTCGACGCGCGCGACCAGGATGTCGGAGCGGACGTGCGGGCTGAACAGCGGGTTGCCGATGATCTGCCAGGCGACGGTCCACTCGTCGTTGCCCTCGTTCTCGAAGTTGATCGTCGGCCGCGCGCGGTCCTCGAGTGGGCCGGCATCGATCGGGAACGGTGTGCCGGCGGTGCCGGCGCCGGTGACATCGAGGGCAGCGCCGAAGATCTCGCTCTGCGTCGTCTCGTACCAGGTCAGCCCGCCTTCCTGCTGGTAGACCACGAGCACGTGTGGCCCGGCGTTGAGGTTCCGGCTCGAGCCGACGACGGGCCGCCAGCCCTGGGCGCTGCCGGTGTCGATCGCGCGCGCGGTGCCGGTCTGCGTGAAGTCGGCGAAGTCGTGCAGGTGATAGCGCAGCTTGCGCGTGTCGCTGGTCGGGAAGTAGCGCGCGAACGCGAGCACGACCTTCTGCGCCGGGCGGTGCTGACCGAGGCTCGGGTCGGTCGTCGACCAGAGCGAGGTGACGTCGGCGAAGCAGAGCCAGTCGGACGAGCCATCGTCGTCGACCCGACGCAGCGAGATGTCGGCGTCCGCGGCCGAGGCGTAGCGCTCGGTGACGTGCCAGATCTCGCCGAGCGAGATCCCCGAGATCCGCTCGAGGTCGAGCGATTCGAGCGGTGCACCGCCTGCGATCGAGTAGACAACGCCGAGCAGCGGGTCGACGACGACCGGGAACTCGGCGGCGGCGAGCCAGGCGCCATTGAGCCGCAGCGTCAGCACGTTGCCGGTGACCGCGGTCGTCATCGGCGATCGGCGGCCGGTGGCGTCGACCGCGGTCGCGCTGCCGTAGCGCAGGATCGGGTTGTCGGCGGCGTCCAGGAAGTCGACCGGCGCATGGGCGGCCGGACGCGCGCGCGCCGTCAGCGGCCCGAGCGTTTCGCCACGGATCACGAGATCGCCGCCGGCTGCGGGGCGGCGGGTGATCACGAAGGTCTGTTCGACGCCGTCCGGCAGCAGTTCCCAGGCCTCGACGATGCCGCCGTGGTCGTACTCGGCACGCCACTCTTCGTGCGACAGCTGCGGCACCGCGCGGGTGCGGAGCTCGCGTTCGCCGAGCGTGGCGGACAGCGTCCGCCAGCGCAGCGACTGGTTCGTCGGGTAGTCACGGCCGAGGTAGGGGACGACCACGGCGCCGTCGTGGAACGACATCTTGTAGGTCGTGCCGGCGGCCCACAGTCCGTAGTCGACGCCGTCGTCGGGCGCCTGGGTGTGGATCGGCACGGCCGCGGGCGGCAGCGCGGTGCGATCGGTCGGGACGTCGAGGTCCGCCGCTCCCTGGGCGGCGAGCAGGCTCGTGAGGCCGGCGAGAACGGAGGGTAGGGCAACGTGCGACATCGGTGGTTCCAGCAGGGTGCCGTCGAAGGCGGCGCCGGTAGCGTCGTGCGGCAGCCGAAGCGGACAGGCACCGGGCCGAAATCGGGTAGGGTGGCGGCGAGCCGGGATTTCGTGTCCGGTTCGCGCCGCGCATGGCGCTGAGCGCCCCTCCGTTCCCATGACCGCACGGCAAACCAACGCGCTACCCGACGATCAGGAGCCCGAGCAATCGGTGCGGCTCGCGCGCCTGGCCGAGGCGATGGCGACCTACCTCGCGTTCCGCGGCGAACGGCGCAGCGACGACGCCGAGCTGCTGCGACAGCACCCGCACCTGCGCGATCTTCTCGAGCCGATGCTCGAGGCCGGCGGCGAGGCCGACGACGGCGACGAGGAGGATGGCGACGACTACGCCGACGACACCGGCGACCATCTGCACGTCGGCCAGTGTCTCGGCGACTACCGGATCGTTCGGCGTGTCGGCCGCGGCGGTATGGGAACGGTCTACGAGGCCGAGCAGATCTCGCTCGGTCGACGGGTCGCGCTCAAGCTGCTGCACGAGCACCTCGCGCTGGCGCCGAAGTCGATCGAGCGCTTTCGGCGCGAGGCGGCGGCCGCCTCGGGCCTGCGCCATCCCGGCATCGTGCCGATCCACGAGGTCGGCGAGTGGCGCGGTCGGCACTACTTCACGATGGAGTTCCTCGAAGGGCTCCCGCTCAACGAGGTCATGCACGAGCCGCACCTCGGCGTCCGACGCGACACCGACCGCGCGCTCGAGATCGCAGAGCTGGTCGCGAACGTTGCCGACGCGCTGCAGCACGCCCACGAGCACGGGTTGGTGCATCGCGACGTCAAGCCGCACAACATCGTGATCGGCCCGGACGGCACCGCCAAGCTGCTCGACTTCGGCCTGGTCAAGAGCCAGGCGGCGGCGAGCGGCGATTCGGTGACGCAGGAGTTCCTCGGCACGCCGCACTACAGCAGTCCGGAACAGGTCGCCGGCCTGCCGACGGGGCCACAGAGCGACGTGTTCTCGCTCGGCATCGTGCTCTACGAGCTGCTCGCCGGTCGACGACCGTTCGAGGGGCAGACGACGCACGAGATCCTGCGTTGCATCGGCAGCGGCGAGTTCGAGCCGCTCGCGCGCGTCGCGCCGCACACGCCGCGCGACCTGCAGACGATCTGCGGCGTCGCGATGGCGCCCGAACCCGCGAACCGCTACGCCACCGCCGGGGAGTTCGGCGCCGACCTGCGCCGATTCCTGCGCATCGAACCGATCCGCGCGCGACCGCCGGGTGCCGCGGCGCGGTTCGGCAAGTGGCTGCGCCGCCACCGGCTCGGAGTCGCGCTCGGTGCCACCGCGACGCTGCTGGTCGTCGGCACGCCGACGCTCTACGCGGTGCAGGAGTACCGCGCGCGGCGGGTCGTCGAGGCCGAGCGCCAGCGACTCGACGAGGCCGAGGAGCTGGCGTTCCGCGGCATCGAGCAGACGCTGCGGATGCTGGTCGAAACGGTGCCGAAGCAGCCGGGTCCGGGGGCGTCGAAGCAGCCGCAGGTCGACGCTGTCGTGCGGCTCATCGAGGACTTCCTCGAGGCGCGCGCGGTCGATCCCGGGCGCCGACTGCGGGTGGCGAACTCCTATCGCGTGATCTCGGACATCGAGCTGCAGCTCGACAACCATGCCGGAGCCCTCGCGACCTGCGAGCGCGGCCTCGAACTGCTCGCCGACACCGACGTCGCGGAAGATCCGATCGCCGACCCCATGGCGATCGCCACGCTGCGCGCGCGGCTGCTGCGCCAGCTGCTGCGCGTCGATCAGTTCGCGAATCCGGAGGCCGCCGGGGTCGCCTTCGAGCGCGCGATCACGCTGTGGCGCGAGCTCGCTCGGCGGCCGGATGCCGACGATCAGACCTTCGTCGACTACGCCGACACGCTGACGCTGCGCGGCATGGCGTTCGTGACCCTCGAGGACCGCTACCTCGAGGCCGAGCCGCTGTTCGCGGAGGCCGCGGCGGCACTGCCGGCCGAGCGCTGCGCGCGGTCGGCACGGGCCGAGACGATCGGCATCCGCGCCAGCAGCGGCCTCGCCCACGTCCAGCTCGGGACCGGCCGCATCCGCGAGGCGCTGGCCGCTTTCGAGGCGGTGGTCGCGCGCATCGACGCGATGCCCGTGGACCTCGTGCTCGGGATCGAGAAGGTGAACGCGCTGAACGCGATCGCCGAGGGCCACCGGCGGATCGGTCGTCGGCCGGCCGCCATCCAACAGCTCGAGCGCGCGCTCGCGGTCGCCGCGACCCTGCTCGCCGACTACCCGGGTTCGCCGTACCTGCGGGCGGTGCAGCAGCGCAGCCGGGTCAACCTCGCCCGCTTGTTGCTCGAGTCCGGCCGCGCCGCCGACGCCGAGCCGCTGCTGCGCGCGGCCAAGGCCGTGCTCGGCAAGACCGGCCCGCCGGCGGGCCGCTTCACCGATCGCCAGCTGCGGGCGGAGATCGATGTCCAGCTCGCGAGCTGCGTCCTGGTGCGGACCGGTGGGCGCGAGATCGACGAGCCGCGCGCGCTGTTCCGCGCCGGTTGCGAGGCGCTCGAGCGGCTCGCCGAGGAGCAACCGGACCGGGTCGAGCTGCGCATCGATCTCGGCGGCAACTACAACAACCTGGCGGCGATCGCGAACGAGTCCGGCGAGCACGCCGAGGCGCGCGAGTTCGCCGAGCGCGCGATCGCGGCGCAGCGTGCAGCGCTCGCGGTCGCGCCCGACGACCCG
>JAGQRB010000773.1 GCA_020425925.1 Planctomycetota bacterium | reverse complement strand
TACTTCTTCGCGCGCGGCGAGCTCAGCCAGGTCGTCGACCAGACCAACCCGCTGTCGCAGCTGACGCACGAGCGCCGGCTTTCGGCGCTCGGCCCGGGCGGCCTCAACCGCAAGCGCGCGGGCTTCGAGGTCCGCGACGTGCACATCTCGCACTACGGCCGACTGTGCCCGATCGAGACGCCGGAAGGCACCAACATCGGCCTGATCAGCAGCCTCGCGATCTACAGCTCGCTCGACGACTACGGCTTCCTCACGACGCCCTACGTCAAGGTCAAGAACGGCAAGCTGACCGAGGAGGTCGTGCGGCTGCGCGCCGACGAGGAGAGCGGCTCCGTGCTCGCGCCGGCCGACACCGAGGTCGACGACAAGGGCCGCATCGTCGCCGACGAGCACGGCTTCGTGATCGCCCGCGTCAAGGGCGACCCAGCGCTCGTCGACGTCAAGGACATCGAGTACATGGACGTCAGCACGAAGCAGATCGTCGGCGTCTCGGCCTCGTTGATCCCGTTCCTCGAGCACGACGACGCCAACCGCGCGCTGATGGGTTCGAACATGCAGCGGCAGGCGGTGCCGCTGCTGATCTCCGAGGCGCCGGTCGTCGGCACCGGCATGGAGGAGGTGGTCGCGCGCAACTCGAGCATGGTCGTCGTCGCCAGGAACGCCGGCACCATCACGGCGGTCGACGCGACCCGCATCGAGGTCGGCGACGATGTCTACCGGCTGCGCAAGTACGAGGCGCTCAACGAGCGCACCTGCCAGAACCAGGTGCCGATCGTCAAGCTCGGCGACAAGGTCAAGAAGGGGCAGGTCCTCGCCGACGGCGCCGCCACGGACAAGGGCATCCTCGCGCTCGGCAAGAACGTCACGGTCGCGTTCATGCCGTGGGACGGCTACAACTACGAGGACGCGATCCTGCTCAGCGAGACGCTGGTGCGGAACGACGTCTACACCTCGATCCACATCGACGAGTTCGAGGTCGAGATCCGCGAGACCAAGCTCGGCCGCGAGGAGTTCACGCGCGACATCCCGAACGTCTCGGAGAAGGCGCTGCGCCACCTCGACGAGAGCGGCATCGTGCGCGTCGGCACGCGCGTCAAGCCCGGCGACATCCTCGTCGGCAAGGTCGCGCCGAAGAGCAAGAGCGAGCTGACCCCCGAGGAGAAGCTGCTGCACGCCATCTTCGGCCGCGCCGGCGAGGACGTGAAGAACGCGTCGCTCGACGTTCCGACCGGGGTCGAAGGCATCGTCATCGGTGCCGAGAAGTACAGCCGCAAGGTCAACCTCACCGAGACCGAGCGCACCCGCAATCTCGAGGAGATCAAGAACGCCGAGATCGAGTTCCTGAAGCAGTTCCGCAGCAACACCAAGCGCCTGCTCGAGAGCGCCAAGGAGGTGCTGGGCAGCCCGATCGAAGGCGCCGACGGCAAGAAGCTCGCGGTGTCCGACGAGATGCTGATCCTCGACCTGCGCACGGTCCGCGACCGCGTCCGCCAGGTCGCCGAGGAGCACAAGGAAGCGCAGAAGCGCAGCGAGTTGCTGAAGACGCTGCAGGAGTTCGGCGACCGCATCGAGGAGTCCGAAGCCGAGAAGAACAAGCTAGTCAACCGCCTCTCGCGCGGCGACGAGCTGCCGCAGGGCGTGCTCGAGATGGTCAAGGTCTACGTCGCCACCAAGCGGCGCATCTCGGTCGGCGACAAGATGGCCGGCCGCCACGGCAACAAGGGCGTCATCTCCAAGATCCTGCCGATCGAAGACATGCCGTTCCTCGCCGACGGCACGCCGGTCGACATCGTGCTCAACCCGCTCGGCGTGCCGAGCCGCATGAACGTGGGCCAGATCCTCGAGACCCACCTCGGCTGGGCAGCGCGCAAGCTCGGCTGGCGCGTTCACACGCCCGTCTTCGACGGCGCCAGCGAGCAGGACATCGAGGCCGCGTTGACCAAGGCCGGCTTCGCCACCGACGGCAAGTCCGAGCTCTACGACGGTCGCACCGGCGAACAGTTCACGCAGCGCGTCACGGTCGGCACGCTCTACATGCTCAAGCTGCACCACCTCGTCGACGACAAGGTGCACGCGCGCGCCACAGGCCCCTACTCGCTCATCACGCAGCAGCCGCTCGGCGGCAAGGCCCGCTTCGGCGGCCAACGCTTCGGCGAGATGGAAGTGTGGGCGCTCGAGGCCTACGGCGCCGCCAACATCCTGCAGGAGCTGCTGACGGTGAAGTCCGACGATGTCGACGGCCGCACCAAGATCTACGAGGCGATGGTCAAGAACGAGAACATCCTCGAGCCCGGAACGCCGGTCTCGTTCGGCGTGCTCTGCAACGAGATCAAGGGCCTCGGACTCAACATCGAACTGCACAAACGCGGCGCGGCGGAGGCCGTCTTGCCCGACTGACCGGGCATGAGAACTCGGCGTCGGTCATGGCCTGTTCATGACGGATGCCGAACCGCTGCACCCCGCCTGTCTGCACCCGGCTGACAGGCACCCCGCGAGAACCAAGACGACTGCACGAGGGCACCGATGGTCGAACCCATCTACGACAAGATCAACGACTACGCGCTGGTCACCATCCGCCTGGCCTCGCCCGAGGACATCAGGGCCTGGTCCTTCGGCGAGGTGAAGAAGCCGGAGACGATCAACTACCGCACCTACCGCCCCGAGCGCGACGGCCTGTTCTGCGAGCGAATCTTCGGTCCCGAGAAGGACTGGGAATGCTCGTGCGGCAAGTACAAGGGCATCAAGCACAAGAACATCACCTGCGACAAGTGCGGCGTGACCATCACGCACAGCCGGGTCCGTCGCAAGCGCATGGGGCACATCAACCTGGCCGCCCCGGTCGCGCACATCTGGTTCTTCAAGGCGATGCCGTCGCGCCTGGGCACCCTGCTCGGGCTCAAGACCGCGAGCCTCGAGAAGGTCATCTACTTCCAGGACTACATCGTCATCGAGCCCGGCGACACGCCGCTCAAGGCGCAGCAGCTGCTCTCGGAGGATGAGTTCCGGCAGGCCCGGCAGAAGTACGGCATGGCGTTCCAGGCCGGCATGGGAGCCGAGGCCGTGCGCGAGTTGCTGCGTGGCCTCGAGCTGGCCCAGCTCAGCGAGTCGCTGCGCGAGGACCTGAAGCGCACCGAGTCGAAGCAGAAGATCAAGGACATCATCAAGCGGCTGAAGACCGTCGAGATGCTGCGCGACTCGGGCAACCGCGCCGAGTGGATGATCCTCGACGCGATCCCGGTGATCCCGCCGGACCTGCGTCCGCTGGTGCCGCTCGACAGCGGCAACTTCGCGACGTCGGACCTCAACGACC